>WFMX01000081.1 GCA_015488875.1 Campylobacterota bacterium
GAAGTAAAGAGAAATTTCCATCCATCATAAAGAGCATCGAAATTTTCTACACTCTCTTCTAGTGTCACCAATCGTTGGAAGTTATCCACTAATGACTCATATAGTCCATTAAATTGACTCTCTTCATCTAAACCATTTTGCTTCAACATCGCCCACTGTATGATAGCTGTCTCGAAGAGTGCAGTAGGGGTATCCGCATTGAACTCTATCAGCTTAATCGGCTCACCGTCGATACCACCTGCCAAATCAAATCTACCATATAGATGCCAGTGAACATCATTTTCCCAAGATGTCTTGATAATATCTATAAGATTGAATGGTATGCCAATTTCATGAAATAGATTGTTTTCGACTACATGTTCACCAGCCTCTATAAACATCTCATAGAGTTCATTGCCTGCCTCATAATAGCCCTCTGCTTCACTCTGCGATAATACAACTAATCTATCAGAGATATATGGCGTATCATCACTATCTGTATGCCATACAAAACCTAGCTCTTCGAGATATTCGAGATCTAGTGGCTCTATCTGTTTGAATCTTAGCATACTCTATCCACCATATGAGCTTCGTCTACTAGAGCTACTGCTAGACTTACTCCCAAAGAAGCCACTTCTGCCTGCTTTGGTACCAGAGCGAGATGATTTACTAAAGCTTTTTTTACTCTTTGAGTATGTGGATGGTGACTTATAGCCAGCCTTTCTATTGTTTTGGTAGTTTTGGTTTCCAAACAGTTTGCTACCTATCCATGAGCCTATCATAGCACCAGCCACACTAGCCAATATCGTCTCACCTAGACCCATGCCTCCAGATGATACTTGAGCTTCTTGTGGTTTCGTGAGATTGGATGTGCCGTCATCTATCTTGGCACTCTCCTCTTTCATAAGAGCATCAAGCTCCTCTTTGGTCAATACCTTTTCGCTACCATCTAGCTTTTTCAGTACTATCCTAGTCTCTTCAGCAGGAAACTCATCTTTGATCTTATATTTACCAGCTGAGACCTCCTCTATGATGACAAAAGCACCTTTAGCTTGTGGCTGTGACTCCTGTGTGTTTTCATCAGCTTTTTGCTGACATCCTGCGATACCCGTGATAAGCAACGCACCAACGCCACCTACCACTGCATAGTCTGATAGTTTTTTGAGATATTTCATTATGATCCTTGATAATTGGTATTGTATCCAACATACACTATGGTATGTTGAAAGCTTCAATGATTTTATTTATGAAGCTAATGATATTAAAATAATGTTCAATAGTGATTGAAAGTTAGTAAAAGATGGAGGGGAGGAGAGAGGGGGAAGTCTCTAATCCATCTGTCTTCTGAGAAATGTAGGGATATCTAATTGATCTGTATCTCCATCATAGTTCTCGCCACCAACAATTTTTTTGACCACTCTCGAAGGCATCGCATTCATAGTTGTCTTGTTGGATTGGTTGTTTAGAAGTGTCGCTCTACTCTCATTTGCAGGAGAGATAGGCTTCTCGACCTTATCTGAAGTGTCAAATCCTGTAGCTATGATAGTGATCTTGACCTCTTCTATATCTGTATTTGAGTTTGTAGTTGTACCGAAGATTACATTTGCATCTTCGTGTGCATTATCCTCTACTATAGCCATAGCTTGAGATATCTCTAGTATAGGATAGTCAGGATGGATATCGAAATGTACCAAGACACCCATGGCACCATCTATCGATATATTGTCTAGTAGAGGTGACTCTATGGCTGACTTGGCTGCATCATATGCTGCGTTTGTTCCGATACTATATCCTACACCCATAAGTGCTAAACCTTTATGACTCATTATAGTCTTGACATCCGCAAAGTCCAGGTTGATATCATTTTCTCCATGCGATAGTATTACATTAGAGATACCGCTAA
Organism: Campylobacterota bacterium; assembly: GCA_015488875.1. Taxonomy (GTDB): domain Bacteria; phylum Campylobacterota; class Campylobacteria; order Campylobacterales; family Sulfurovaceae; genus SZUA-451. The sequence goes on from WFMX01000081.1 coordinate 1,883, forward strand.
CTGCCTGAGACAAAATATCATCGACTAGTTTGAAGCTCTCTTTGATACCGAGATTTTTTTCGACTACTGCCAAAAGCTTCTCGTTTGGTACGACAATGATACAGTCGCTCTCCTCTTTTAGATCAGCTAAGCCCTCTCTAGCTAACTTACTTCTCTTTTTGCCTTCAAATTTAAATGGACTTGTGACTATGGAGACTGTCAATGCCCCTATCTCTTTGGCAGCCTGAGCGATGATAGGTGCTGCTCCCGTACCTGTACCACCACCCAAACCAGCTGAGATAAATACTATATCAGAACCCTCTAGCATTGATTTGATATCTTCAAAACTCTCTAGTGCTGCTTCTCTACCTTTGTCAGGTATCATACCTGCACCAAGTCCTCTAGTCGCATTGATACCTAATTGCATCTTCAATGGAGCCAAAGATGTATGCAGTGCCTGAGCATCTGTATTTGCCACAATCATATCTATGTTGTGTACACCTTCATTGATCATGTGGTTGATCATGTTTCCACCACCACCACCTACACCTATAGCTTTAATTTTTGCACCGTTAGATACACTCGTCGTCTCTACCACTTCTATCTCAAAATAATCTTCCATTTTATTCCCCTCCCTTGTTTAAAATAACTGTCTTGCCCAATTTGCAACTTTTTTAAGTACATTGCCCTGTTCCGTAGGATCATCAGGTAATCTCTCAAATACAAAGGCATCTTCGTTTTCTCTCATCCTAGATGCTTCACGCATTCTCGTCTCTTCCCTCTGTCTGATCTTTGTCGCTTTTATGGTCTCACCTAGCTCAATGTCACCTAAATCCATCCTCTCTTCACTTTTTGGTTTTATCTTTTTCGGCGTACTCTTTTTCTTTTTTTCAAGTGGATTTTCAAATGCCATTTCACTCTTATCATCCGCTAGAGACTGTTTGCTATGCAATAGATCCCCTTTTATATCTATCTCATACTCAGTAAATTTACCTGATTTGTACAACAACAATCCGATCACTGTAGAGAAAGCTGGATCTCTAAGTTCATCAAAGAAACCGCTCACAGCCTTCTCATTTGGCTGAGCTATTCTGACGGGCATACCTTCAAAAATCACTTGTGCCAACTCACGAATACCTTTGAGTTTGGTCATGCCACCAGTCAATATAAGTCCAGAACCGATCTGCTCACGAAGTAGACTTTTGTCCAATGATTTGGCAAGTAGATTTAGTGTCTCCTCTACTCTAGCCAATACAACAGCATATACGATATCCAATGATACTTGATTCATCGCTTTGTCATCACCTATCATAGGCAACTCTATGATATCATTACTACTCTCTGTCAGATCACCATAAGTCAACTTAACACTCTCTGCTATCTGCAGGGGAGTATGAAGAGCCATAGAGAGGTCATTTGTGATATGGTTTGATCCCACATTTAGAAAATCATTATATCTGACAGAATTTCCAGTATGTATGATCATATTGCTAGTCTGCCCACCTATATCGACTACTACTACTCCTAGCTCTTTCTCATCATCGTTCATAGTAGCTATCGCAGATGCGTATCCATTGAGTATGACGCTATCTATCTCTACACCTGCCGATCTGACCGCTTTTTTTAAGTTGCTCAGACTTGACTTTTGAGTCATTATGATGTTGACATCTACCTCCATACGACTTGCATTCATGCCATATGGGTCTTCGATGAAATCTTGATCATCGACTCTGAAGTTGTATGGTAACACATGTATGATCTCATACTCAGATGGTATATTCGCATTGTATTGTGCTGTGTGTATCACTCGCTCTATCTCTTTGAGTGATATATCTTTGTGCGGTATATTCACTATGCCTTGAGAGTTGATACTCTTGGCATAAGTATTTGAGATAGATATCGTAGCACTTGATATGTCGCTACCTGCTATTCTCTTTGCATCATTGATAGCTTTTTTGATAGATTTTGATGCCAACTCTATATTGGTGATGATACCCTTTTTGACACCTTGTGATTTAGATATACCATGTCCTGTAATCTTAATCTTTCCGATATCATCTATCTCAGATATAATGGCACAATTTTTTGTAGAACCAATATCTATCGCTAAAATCGTTTTACTCAACTCATATTCCTTCTACAAATTTTTCTGTTTTATATCTACTATTCAAATTTTTGATTAGATTAGATTGTAAATCCTGCTTTTTTATCTGATTGACACTATTTTCAACAAACTGTTTCATATCCGCGTCACCCAAAACCATCTTCTGCTCCAAAATATTGTAAACTACAATTTTTCTATTAATTGATATGATACCATTTTCTTTCTGAGAAGTAAATAGTTTTTGCATAAATTCTGATGATTCTTCTCTATTTAGTGAGTCTAAGTTATCCTTTGTATTCATAGATAGAAAATTTGATATGGTTGGATTGCTACTATTTAGGTCTTTTAGGGAGCTATCAGCGATTTTTTTCATACCCTCTTCAACCAAATTATGTTCATATTCTTTAATAACAGATTGCTGAGCCTCATCAAAATTCATCTCCTTTGGTTCGATTAATTTAACCAATTTGATGATTGCATACCTATTTTTGACTGCTTTGGGCTTCAAAACTGTATTGATATCTTTTGATATGATACTTTTCCATGCCTCATCTGATAGAGTTTTGTCACCTGACTCTAGTATGAGAGTTTCACTTTTTTTGATTTTGCCTTTTTTGAAAGCGATATGTTTTAGTTGTGCTGCTTTTTTTGATTTTTTCATCTTTAGGTCATTTATAACTCTATCTTTCGCATCCTCTATAGATAGTTGCACGCCATCCTTATCTATATAGTTGAAACTATTGAGAGTATAAAACTCTGTGATCTCTGCCTCGGTAACATTGGTATCTTTACTGCCACTCCATACTATATCTAGCTGATACTTCTTTGGAGACATATATCCGCTCTTATGCTCTTCCCAATACTTTTTGAGTTTTGTGTCATCTATGCTGACATTGATATCTTGTGGTGTTATCACCTTATAAGCTATCTTGTCAGAGACACCCATAGCTGATTTGATAACCTCCTGCTCAAAATCAAAACCTTTGCTATCCAATAATGCAAAAAGCTTCTGTACTACGATCTCATCATGCATAACTGACTCAAATGTCTTTGGCTTTAGTCGTTGGGATTTTAGATATCCCTTATATGCATTCTCGTCAAATTTACCATTTGCCTGAAATGATGGTATCTTATATAGCTCTTTCAAGACCTCATCATCAGATACTACTACACCAAACTCATTAGCTAGATTGAGTAGTAGTGCTTGTGAAGCTAGGGATGCAAAAGTCTGTTGGGCGATACCCATCTCTTTGGCTCTCTTCTCATCTAGTTTGCCCTGTAGCATTTGGTTGTACCTCTGATAAGTGTGATTATATGCTATATTGAACTTCTCATTGGTAATTTCTATATCACCTACTTTTCCTATGGCTCCTGCTTTTGATCCGAAATTGTTAGTACCCCATCCTACAAATCCTGCACCTATGAATGCAATAGTTGCTATCCATATGGTTACTATCAGGTATTTATTGTGTTTTTGCATCCAGCTTATCATTATCTTCTACCTTATTCAGGGTATTTAGTGTACCCTATAGTTAAAATTTTCAATATTTTAGTCAACTTGTGGTTAAAGATGGTTGATTATGAGGAGAGTAATGATGAACAGTGAGATAATTGATGAGGATTTGCAACATATTTGGCATCCATGTACCCAAATGAAAGATCATGAGACTCTACCCCTCATACCTATCAGTCATGGGAAAGGTGTATATCTGTACGATTTTGATGGCAATAGATATATGGATGCTATCAGTAGTTGGTGGGTAAACATCTTCGGACATGCCAATCCAAAGATAGGGGATAGGATCAAAGAGCAGCTAGATAGTCTAGAGCATGTAATATTGGCAGGTTTTACCCACAAACCAGCAGTGTCTCTAGCCAAAAGAGTCATAGATATCACACCTGACGGACTAAACAAGATATTTTTTGCAGACAACGGCTCTAGTGCTGTAGAAGTAGCTCTAAAGATGAGTTATCACTATCATAGAAATAGAGGCGAGAATCGCTCACTCTTTTTATCTCTGACAAATAGCTACCATGGAGAGACACTAGGTGCTTTGAGTGTAGGTGATGTAGCTCTATATAAAGAGACATACGCCCCTCTACTTATATCATGCATTCAAACTCCTGTACCAAAAGATCAAACTATAGATAGTGCCAAAGAGGCTCTTGGTGAGCTATCTATACTCTTGGACGAGAGGGGTGGTGAAATATCTGCTTTTATACTAGAGCCACTCATACAAGGAGCTGGCGGTATGCATATGTATCATCCAGAGTACCTCAAAGGTGCTAGAGAGCTGACACAAAAATACCATATACATCTCATAGCAGACGAGATCATGACGGGCTTTGGGAGGACAGGCACAATGTTTGGGTGCGAACAAGCAGATATCACACCTGATATGATGTGTCTATCCAAGGGCTTGACTGGAGGCTACTTGCCTCTATCTCTAGTGGTAACTACAGATGAAGTATATAGTGCTTTTTATTGTGACTATGCAGAGCAGAAGGCATTTTTGCACTCACATAGCTATACAGGCAATCCCCTAGCTTGTAGTGCGGCTTTAGCCACACTAGATATATTTGAATCAGAAAATATCATAGAAGAAAATCGAAAAAAGAGCGATTATATATTGAGCAAGCTACAAGATTTTGCGAAACTCTACAATGTCGCAGAGGTGAGACAGTGTGGTATGGTAGCAGCTGTGGAGCTACAAGGTTATAAATCCGAAGAGCGGATAGGATTGAGAGTATACCAATACGGACTAGACCATGGAGTACTACTCCGTCCTTTGGGAAATGTCATATACTTCATGCCACCATACACTATCACTGATGAGGAGATAGATACTATGATGAGTGTCGCTTTTGATGGCATTGAGAGTCTTTTGTAGCTAAATAAGCAGAGTGAGAAGATCTAAATAAGAACAGAAGAGTAGTGAAATGTGTAAAATTGTTTTTGGGAGGCTCCTTACTGTATGATACTGTCGATTATACCCAATATTTGACTTATGGTTTTTTGATTTGCCTTTTCGACAAACTTGATATTTCTAGAATTATAATCTATTGACTTCATCTGTTCTCCCATGATATAACCTGTGATATTATCACTTTCAATCTCAATATGAAATGGGGAGTTTCGTTTCGCATTTGTTATGGGACACGCAAAGGCAAGTCTGAGATGTTGATTGAATGTTTTATTACTGATTATCATAGCAGGTCTTCGACCTTTTTGTTCATGACCACTTTGTGGGTCAAAACTTATAATAACAATATCGCCTTGTTCGGGAATATACTTTACCACTCTTCTAGTCCCATTTTATCGTCAAACTCTTCGTAAGCTATGTAGTTTTTTGGTAATTTTTTGACCAGTTCATCAATCTCATACTTCTCCCTTGATTGTTTAACTGGATCCAATACAATTTTCTTATTTTCAATTAAAATTTTAACTTTATCTCCAATTGATAAATGTAGTTCTTTCATTATATATTTTGGAAATCTTAGACCTTGTGAGTTCCCCCAACTTGAAATAGTTGCCGTCATGACATATCCTTCTCATTTGTATATCCAAAGTATATCATATATGTTATTAAAGAACTTCACAGGGACAATTCTGCAAAAAACTTTACCTCAGCAACTGAGGCTTATCATATACAACCAACTGAGGCTTATTGTAGTAC
>WFMX01000082.1 GCA_015488875.1 Campylobacterota bacterium
CGCTACAGCTCTGCATACCATATTTAAAAATGCTAGAGATATATGTGGTGACGCACCATTGGCATGTAATGTATTATACGCGTCTGTAGATTATGACCGCATAGTAAGGGATGCATGTGAAGCTGGAGCAGATATGATTATCACAGGTGCTGGTCTGCCACTCACTATGCCAGAAGCTACCAAAGATTATCCAGATGTTGCACTAATACCTATAGTCTCTACAGCAAAAGCACTCAGGATCTTGTGCCGTAGATGGAAAAAGACACATGGAAAATTGCCAGATGCTGTCATAGTGGAAGGACCACTAAGTGGCGGACATCAAGGATTTAAATATGAAGATTGTTTTTTACCCGAAAACCAATTAGAGGTGATATTGCCACCAGTGGTAGAAGAGGCGAAAAATTGGGGAGATATACCTGTGATCGCAGCAGGTGGTGTATGGGATCATGATGATATTGTCAAGATGATGGAGTTGGGTGCATCAGCTGTACAGATGGGTACTAGATTTATAGGTACAGTCGAGTGTGATGCCAACGACAACTTCAAACAGGTGATACTAGATGCTAAAGAGGATGATATCAAACTCCTCAAATCACCTGTGGGTTATCCAGCAAGAGGTGTCAAGACAAATCTACAGACTATGATAGAGGAGAAAACAGCTCCAAAGATAGCATGTGTATCCAACTGTGTAGCACCGTGTAATCGTGGTGAAGAGGCTAGGGTGGTAGGATACTGCATCGCTGATAGATTGAGTGATGCATATGATGGCAAGGTAGAGTCTGGCCTCTTTTTTACAGGAGCCAACGGATATAGATTGGACGAGATTATCACGGTTAAAGAACTCTTGGACATACTGATGGATGGAAAGAAGTAGTTGCTTTGAGGATTTTTTTTATATATGCTGTATATTTATTGTTTGCAAATAGCCTATTGGCAACTACTAATTTATTGACACATGCAGAGATCAAGAGAGGTGAGTTACACTTGCACTTCTCATCTTTTGTCATGAAAAAAAATATTCACAAAATGCTCCTGAGTGATCCTCCTAGGCTGGTAGTAGATATAAAAAAAGCAAAACTAAAACACGCTATCTCAGCATCAAGTCTAAAGGCAAAGGGTGTACAATCTTTCAGAATTTCACAACGGAAAAATAGTACTGTCAGGATAGTCATAGAGACATATGGACGATACAAAGCAAGAACCTACCAGCCCATGGCATACAATAATGTATTTGCTATCACACTACCAAAAGATGATTTTATACATATCAGCGATATAACCAAAAAAAGGTCAAAACATAAAAAATCAACTCACAACAAGAGTAAACAAAAAAAATCAACACCTATAGTGATAGAGGAGATACCAGATGATCCTATAGTCCGAGAAACGATAGTATCCAAGGATGATAAATCTATATTTTCTTCTATCTTTGGTAAATCATCACCAAGAGTAGCGACTATGGCGGGTCCTAGGCGAGGATATACGGTAGTTGTGGACGCAGGACATGGTGGGCATGATAGTGGTGCTATTGGGGCAAGAAAATACTACGAAAAGACCATGGTGCTACAGATAGCAAAAAGAGTCGCACAGCAACTCAGAAAGAGAAATTTTAATGTTAAGATGACTAGATCTACCGATAAGTTTGTCAAGTTGAGAAATCGTACAAAATTTGCAAACCGTTACAAGGCAGATATCTTTGTCTCTATACATGCCAATGCCATAGCTAACAAAAGAAGATTTAGAAAAGCACATGGTGTGGAGACATATTTCCTACAGACGACTAGAAGTGCAAAAGCCAAGAGGATAGCAGCCAAAGAGAATAGTGTTGTTTTATCAAAAGTAGATAGATTGAGCAATAGTGTTATACTTGAATCAGTGTTATCTGGTCCAAAGATAGAGCTATCTCAAAAATTGGCCATAGATGTACAGTCAAATATATTGAAAAATCTTAGACGCAAGTATAGAGGTGTAAGAGATGGTGGTGTGATACCAGCACCATTTTGGGTACTAGTGGGCGCCCAGATGCCATCTGTACTCGTAGAGGTAGGATACATTACAAACCCTACAGAGAGATCTAGACTCTTGAAGGCTGATTATCAAAACCGTATAGCCAAGGGTGTAGCAGAGGGTGTTTCAAATTATCTCTCCTTACGAGAAAAAGAGTTTGACTAGGAATCACAATGGGAGGCTCCTTAGTAAACCAACCAATTTTCTAGCTTAAATATATCTGCTGTGGCAGGCATGCCTTTCCAGCCATTGGATTCTAAATACATCATTTTATTCCCAAAATATCCGACAATATATTTCTCTTTGTAGATAGGAAAAGTCCCAGAGCCAAACATAGAAAAGATATCATCGAATGTTTTAGGAGTGCCATAGTGGGAGAAATCAAAGCTATGCAAAGCCATAATCGCCTCTTGGAGCATTTCATTTTTTGCCATAGAGGTAGACAATACATAATAAGATGGAAAAGATACAGCTGGATCTTCAATGAGTTCATAAACAAAAAGTTTTTCTTTTTTCTTTTGATACATGGCGATATTATAGCTAAAATTAGAGAGCATAACTATATATGTGCCAAATTGTGATTTTGATCTCATTCAAATATCAATGATATATATAATGTTCCCTTTTGTTAAGGCTACCCCCAAGACCAAGATCAATCCATAGCTTTGATAAATGCATCATAGACTTCTGAAAGTTCATGATCGTCTTTTTCCATAGATAGAGTGTCTCCTGTCTTTACGGCATGCTCTAGTACTGCCAATCTCTTGACAAGGTACTCGAAGATCTCTTTATTGATATCTGGAATCTTGTTGTGGTTTAGTGGGGTTTTATCAAATCCTTTCTTGATGACTCTTGCAGGTATGCCTATGGCTGTCGTATTGGGTGGTACATCTTTTACTACTACTGAGTTGGCACCTATTTTTGAGTTCTTGCCTATGGTGATGTTGCCGAGGACTTTGGAGCCTGCACCTACGACTACATTATCCTCTAATGTAGGATGTCTCTTGCCTTTTGTGAGGCTCACGCCACCTAGTGTAACCTGCTGATATATCACTATATCGTTGCCTATGATAGCGGTCTCTCCTATCACTACACCTACACCATGGTCTATAAATACTCGTCTCCCTATCTGGGCTGCTGGATGTATATCTATAGTGGTGAGAAATTGACCTATAGCAGATATAAATCTAGGTAAAAATCGCAAACCCTTACCGTAGAACCAATGAGCGTGTCTATAGAAAAACATCGCCCACAAGCCAGGATAGTTAAAGAAAAGTTCAAATGTTGAGTGTAGAGCGGGGTCATTTCTTTTGACATTGAGAAAGTCCTCTTTGATATATCCAAATAGTGTCACTTTTTTATCCTTTGTTGTCTAAAGCTTGTATGGTCTTAAGATAGCTATTTTCGCTTAAATATAGATAAAGTTTACTCAAGACTGCACTCTTCTCAGCATCATCAATAAGGTCAGATGACTCTATAAGCTCTTTGAGCCTTTTATCTATATCTTCCATGTCGTAGTCAAGATCATCTAGGATATCCATAAGGTTTTGTGCCTCTATAAGCTCATCATAGCTCATATTGCCATCATCATCGAAATTGACTATCACCTCTGTGGGGTGCGTGAAGAGATTGTGCTGCATACCCAACACTTCTTGATATGCACCCGTGAGAAAAAATGCAATAAAATACTCATCTTTTTTGACATCTATATCATGCAGATATAGTGGCGACTTAGGATCGAAACCTATCTCGCCATCACTATCACAAGTGATATCCCATAGGCTAGCTGGTCTAGTGGGCTTGATGTCTAGTCTATCTAATGGGACTATAGGAAATTGCTGACTTAGACCCCAAAAATCAGGAAGTGACTCAAATAGTGAAAAGTTTACTAAGTACTTCTCTTGTATTCTGCTCTGTAATCTTTTTAGTTCATCGCTATCTTCATCTTTGAGCAGATATATGGCTCTCTTGACGATGAGATTGACCAGTATTTCCGTATTGGAGCGGTCTTCGAGGTCTATATATCCTAGGTCAAAAAGCGTAAGCAGAGACTCCATATGGTCAAGTCCGTCATGCAGATACTCTCTAGCATTCGCCTTGGTCATAGAACCAAACAGATCATTTAACTCCTCTATGAGTGGAGGATTTACCTCTTTGAGTCGAAGACTCTCTTGCTGGTACTCTTGAGAGAAGAGTTCAAGTACAGGAGCGATCAGTACAGAGTGGCTAGCGGCTATATATCTGCCTGACTCCGTATATATGTCTGGTGCTTCTACTCCCTTGTTGGTAGATATCTCCTGCATGAGGTAGACTACATCATTGGCAAACTCTTTGAGTGAGTAGTTTCGCTCTTGTGCGTGTTTGTGTTGCGAATACTCTACTGCTAGACCACCACCGATATTGATAGATGATAATGAAGATGCACCGCGTCTTTTGAGATCAGCGTAAATATTGCCTGCCTCTCTGAGAGCTTTTTTGAGTGGTGCTATCTCTCCCATCTGTGAGCCTATATGGAAGTGTATCATAGTGAGTCTATCTAACATCTGATGATGATATAGTAGCTCATATGCCTCTAGTAGCTCTGTAGATGTGAGTCCGAACTTGGAGCTATATCCACCACTCTTTGCCCACACACCTACGCCAGAGCTGTGCAGTCTGATCCTCGCACCTATGTTTGGTCTAGAGACGATATCACTATCATGATTGAACTCTTGATCGACCTCTACGATGGTCTGTAGCTCACCTATCCCCTCTATAGTGATAGTGATGTTGTGAGCCATCTTTGCAGCTATGAAGCATAGAGATATCATCTCTCTATCTTTGAAGCCATTGACGGTTATGGGTGTTCCTATAGGTGTTTTGTATATCGCTATGATGAGTTCTGCTTTGCTACCTGCCTCCAATCCATAGCCATATGGGGAAGCTACACTCATCAGTGAGTTGATGAAGTTTGGATATTGATTGACTTTGAGTGGAAATACTGCATTGAAGCTACCAGTATATCCAAACTCTTCTATGGCACTATCGAAGGCATCAAATAGTGTGGATATCTGCTTTTTGATAATGTGCGGAAAACGCAAGATGAGAGGTCCTTTGTGACCCCTATCTCGGATAGTCTTTGTCATCTCTATGAGTGTGGGATTATCCATATGGTTGAGTGCTATTTTGCCATCTTTGATGAGATAGTTCTCATCCCCCCAAATATCTAAACCAAAATTTTGCATCAATTGTCCTCGCTAGTAGTTGATAGCTACTTTGTATGTAGGATCATCCTCTTCATATGTGCAGTGCGGCCCAGCTGCTTTGAGCGTCCGCTTGCAGTCCTCGCTCAAATGTCTAAGTGTGAGCTGTTTGCCTGCCTTCTCATACTTACGCGTGAGAGAGTCTATGGCTTCTACACCTGAAGCATCCATCACTCTAGCATCTTTGAAATCTACTATCACCCTCTGTGGGTCATTTTCTATATCAAAATTCTCAAAAAAGTTGGTGACAGAGGCAAAAAATAGAGGCCCATCAAGACTATATACCTTGGTGCCATCATCCTCCATTTGCGTCCGTGCAAATATCCTAGCATGTTTCCAAGCAAACACGAGTGCAGAGATGATGACTCCAGATATCACCGCTATAGCAAGGTCAGCAAAGATAGTGATGAGAGTCACCACCACCATCACAAAGGCATCACTCTTTGGCATGTATTTGAGATGGCTAGCACTACTCCACTCAAATGTACCTATACTCACCATAAACATGATACCCACAAGCACAGAGACTGGTATGATGTTGAGTAAGTCTGTGAGTGTAGCTACAAGCACCATCAGCCCTATAGCAGCTGTGATACCAGATAGTCGTCCTAGTCCACCTGAAGTATAGTTGATGATAGATTGACCTATCATGGCACAACCTGGCATACCACCAAAACATCCACAAGCTATGTTGCCCGTACCCTGAGCTATACACTCTTTGTTTCCTGAGCCTCTAGTACCACTCATCTCATCTAGTACAGAGAGTGTCAGTAGAGACTCTATGAGACCTACCAATGCTATTATCACTGCGTATGGAAGCACCATAATTATAGCATCCATACTCAACATAGTATCTGGGATATGAAATGATGGTAACTGCCCCTTGAACTGCGTGAGATCGGTCAAGCTCCCCACTGTGATGGTATCTATACTACCATAGTATACCACTAGTGTGATGGTGATGATAGCTACCAAACCAGCTGGTATAGCCTTGGTCACTTTGGGCAAATAATACATCATAAGCATAGTAGCAAAGACGAGTACATACATGGCTATACCCTGCCCCTCAAAGAACTTGAACTGTGCCATAGCTATCACTATAGCCAATCCATTGACGAAGCCATACATAGCTGGCTGTGGCACTAGACGGATAAACTTACCTAGCTTAAACACACCCGCTGATATCTGCAACACACCTGCCAATATAGCTGTCATCGTAATGTATTGTAGTATCCCAAATGCCAAAGCATCACCACCGATACCTTGTGACTGTAGCATGGTGTTGACCTTCAGACTAAGTCCCACTAGCACCACCGCCACCGCACCCGTAGCACCAGATATCATACCAGGCTTACCGCCTATGATAGCAGTGATAAGTCCCAAGATAAATGCTGTATAGAGTCCTACTATAGGGCTGACATCTGCGATAAATGAAAATGCTATAGCCTCTGGTACTAGGGCTACTGCTACGACTAGACCAGAGAGTATATCATTTTTGATATTATCTGTTTTGTAGTTAGATATGTTAAACACGAAAATTCCTTATGAATATGTAGAGAGATAAGTTTTGCAGAATTTTAACATAACTTACCATAAAGAGAAGCTCTACTTCACATACTCCGCTATCTTGTGAATAGCCATGCCATAGTTGGAGCTTGGGTTATACTTCATCAATATCTTGAAGTTTCTTGCACCGAGCCATAACTCATCATGGGTATTGTTTCTTAGCTTCAAAAGAGATGCCTTTGACTCATAGAACCTTGATACAGGAGCGACTCCATATTTTTTGAGTGTAGGCAGTGAGTATACCCTCTTGTATCCTGTTCTTAGAGTAGTAAATCGTTTACCATTATATCGAGCCTTTATAGCTACTTGTGAGCCATTTTTCCACCCCTTTTGGTGCATGAACCTAGCTATGACACCTATGCAATCCTCTATATCCCATGGATTTTTTTTGCCATCCTTATTGTAATCCATGCCATATCTACGATATACAGATGGCATCTGCTGTACGCAACCCAAAGCACCAGCAAATGACCCCTCCACCTTGCGTGGATCATATCTCTGCTCACGACACATCAAAAAGAAGTGGACCAACTCACTATAGAAAAATTTCTGCATACGGTTATGATGAAAAGCCAGCGTAGATAAAGCGTCAAGTAGTCTATAGTCACCTGTATTTTCACCCAGCTTACTCTCTACAGCTATGAAGCCTACTATATATTCTGATGGAACTCTATACTCTCGTGATGCTCTGTTGAGTATCTTTCTATATTTTGATTTGAACTTCTTGGCTTTGGTGAGTGTGTAGCGGTCTAGTACATGGTCTTTGAATCTCTCCCAAGTACCTACTGTAGTACCAGCCCTATATCTGCCTGTGTAGCGATCTAGCGTATCTCTATCGAGCTTCGCATCTCTCATCATAGCTACCATATAGCTCTTTTTGAAGTGGTACTTAGATACCATCTTGTTTATAAATCTATTCGTCTGCTTGAGCTTCATGAAGTCATATTTGATAGGCGGTCTATCATCATTGGATAGCAGTATTATCGGTATCAGTAGTATCAATAGGTATTTTAACATCTTCTCTCTCTATTTTTGAGTTGTAAATCGCATTATACTATAGACTCCTTATCCTTGCGGATATCACGAAAGATCGGTATGGTTGAAAAACTAAAATATAATACCCAAGAAAAACAAACAACCAAAAAACAACTCTAATCCAAAATAGAGTAAAATTGAGCTAAAAAAGCCAAAAGAGGAGTATAAGATGAGTCGTAAAAGAACAGTATACGCAACAGAGCTAAAAACCAAATTAGTATTAGAAGCTATAAAAGGTGAAAAGACTATCAATGAGATAGCAAGTGAATATAATATTACACCTAAAAACTTGCAAAATTGGAAAGCAAAATTTCTAGAGAATGCTGAATTAGCAATGGAGCCAGCAATAATAGCACCCATTGCAGTGTTGTCATTTTTAATTTCTTTCCACGCTTTAGATCCTTTAACAAGTAAATTTTCAGCTTGTAAATTCAAAACAATAAGCATAGCTAAAATTATCTTTTCATGTCTATCCTCACGCAA
>WFMX01000083.1 GCA_015488875.1 Campylobacterota bacterium
CATAGCCATCTCTCTTCCAAGTTCTCGATGCCGAATTGGGTGCTTTTTCTGTATAGTAGGCGTATGGATCTGCTTTGTCTATCACTCTGTCATCGTTGTGTGAGTGTATATGATATTTGTATGTATCGCCACTCTCTACACCCTCTATGAAGCCCTCCCATATGCCAGACTCATCTAGTCGTATCTTTAGTGGGTGCGAATGTGTATCATAGTCGTTGAAATCACCCCTCACACTCACAAAGGAAGCATTTGGAGCCCATACAGAGAAGTAAAATCCATCTACTCCATCTCTATTCATAGCGAAAGCACCTAGATGGTTGTAGAGTCTGCTATGTGTACCCTCTTTGAACAGATATATATCCTGCTCACCAAAACGACTGATATCATAGTGTATATTGTGTGACATATTGACTCCTATCTGTAATTGTTTACTTCTCGATTGTTGAGCGTCCAGTAGTAGACTGCTTCGTAACCTTTGGCAGCCTCTTCCCAACTATATCTAGCCTTCATGGCTCTCTTTTGCATCTCACGAAATGCTTCAGGCTCATATTTCCACACATCTATAGCCCATTTTACAGTATGATATAGTGCATCATGTGTAGGTAGCTCAAACTTGAAGCCTGTGCCACTATTGTGTACTGGGTCATAATTTTCGATGGTATCATCCAATCCACCTGTAGCCCTCACGATAGGTAGAGTACCATACCTTAGACTATAGATTTGATTGAGTCCGCAAGGCTCAAAGAGTGACGGCATCAAAAACATATCGCTACCAGCTTCTATCTGATGAGATAGAGCGTTGTCATAGCCTACATATAGAGCGAACTTCTCAGGATATCTAGCTGCCATATCACTAAAGAACTCTTCTGCCCACTTCTCACCTGTACCCAAAAAGACGAATTGAACATCAAGGTGTATAAGCCCCTCTATGACAGCAGCTATCATCTCTATGCCTTTTTGCTCTGCAAATCTACCCACAAAACCTATGAGCGGTACTTCCCAACGAGGCAATCCAAACATATCTCTTAGATCATCTTTGCACTTTTGTTTGCCACTCATATATTCAGTATCAAACCTAAATGATATATACTTATCTATAGCGGGACTCCACTCTTCGTAGTCTACTCCATTGAGTATCCCAAATAGTTTGCCTCTATGGGCCCACATGTGGTCTTGTAGTCCGAAAGCAAACTCAGCTGTTTGCAACTCTTGAGCGTATCTCTTGCTTACTGTTGTAACTGCGTCGGCATGGGTGACACCGCCCTTTAGCATATTGACACCGTCCATGCTCTCCAAATCTAGTGGATTGAAGTGTTCCCAGCCCACCTCCATGACATCTATGATACCCTTGAAAAAGAAGCCTTGATGTTGCATATTGTGTATTGTGAGTATAGTAGAGCTATTGGCGAAATGTTCATCATACTTAAATCTCGTCTTTTTAAGTAGTGGCATAGATGCTGTGTGCCAATCATTTGCGTGGATGATATCTACATAGAAATCTAGCTTTTTAGCCAATTGAAAAGCTGCTTTTGATAGTAGCACAAATCTATTGTCATTGTCACTATATGACTCTCCATTCTCATCAGCATAGAGTCCGCTTCTACCATAAAACTCTTCATAATCTATAAAGTATATAGGTACTTTGGAGTTGGGTAGAGTAGTGGTATATACACCTACCCACAGCTCACCCATAGGACCCATAGGTACACCCATAGCTCCTGGTACTAGATCTAGCTTGCTCTTGTCTATACTATAGTAGCGAGGCATCACCACTATAGGGTTGTGTCCTAGTCTTTTGAGTGCTTTTGGCAATACACCAGAGACATCAGCCAATCCACCAGTCTTGGCAAACGGCACTACCTCTGACGCAACAAATAGAATATTTAACGATTTTTTCATATGATACACCTCCATTTGTCTAAGTATATCAAGATTAGGCTTTGTAAAAGTATAGTATTGGTTTTGTTATTGTGCGGTTCTTGATCGTCATCAGGAGTTGGATTTAATAAATGTGAATTATAGACAAATAGAATTATCTTAAAAAAATATAAAATCACTACCTTAAGGAGCTATAGCTTAGCCATTTAAAGTTGAATTGGATAGAATACCAAAAATTACAATCAACACAAATTCATGTGTTATTTATTAGGTGGTATTCAGTATGTTTAAAAGTATATTCTCCATGAA
>WFMX01000084.1 GCA_015488875.1 Campylobacterota bacterium
ATAGAGAGCGGTCTGCAGGCTGATTTTGACATAAAATCCATATATAAAAATGGATATTATATAGATATAAATATCAGAGAGTTCAAGAAAAAAGAGAACTTTGTCATATTCATAGATGATGTCAGCAAATCTACAGAGAAAAATCAAGCTATACTGCAAGATAGAAATAGTAATGAACTACTCATCAAAGAATTAGCTTATAAAAATCAACTCTTAGATAGATATCAAAAGGCATCTAAGCGATCTATCCCATCTATACATTTGGATAAAAACTTTATAATACGAGATATTAACTCTAATTTCCTAAATCTACTTGACTACTCTTTGACTGACTTGGTGGATATTGGTTTTGAGACAATAGTCTCCAATGCTAGCCTACTAGATCGAGATGAGATTTTGTCACATATGTATGAGAAAAAGATATATAATACAACTATGCAGTTAGAGAAAACATGTGGTGATAGCATTTTTATCAATGGTACATTTGTGCCTATATGTGATGGCAAATATAATTTGAGTGAGATAGTACTTTTCGCCCATGATATCACTACGCAAAAGCAGTGTAGCTTGTATTTTGAAGATCAGGCAGTCACTGATACTCTAACCAAGCTACTCAATAGATTTGGTTTTGAGCAGAAGATAGATAAGCTTTTGGAAGATGGTGATGAGTTTGCATTACTGTTTATGGACTTAAATCTTTTCAAAAATATCAACGATACTTATGGACACTACTTTGGAGACTGTATATTGTCAGAGGTTGGCAGTAGGTTGAGAGATATTTTTAATAACGAGACTATAATTGCTAGATATGGCGGTGATGAATTCATAGTCCTCACTAAGAGATGTAGTGCAGAAGAGATAGAGGATGTCTCAAAAAAGATTATGCAAAGTATAGGCAGGGAGTATATCGTAGATGAAAAGGTGCTGAAGATAGGGGTAAGTATAGGAGTATCACGCTATCCAGAAGATGCAACTACTAAAACTAAACTACTACAAAAAGCCGATAAAGCTATGTATAGAGTCAAAAAAGCTAAAATCAAAAAAAGGCAAAGCCAATGAGTAGAGATACAGAGAAAAAGGCTTGCTACTGTGCAGAACGAGGCAATCCAAAGATGAAAGAGTTCTTTGCGGATATACCTGATGGATATTGTGGCATTTGTGATGTCTGCGGTGAATATGGTCACATGATGGCACATCCACGATCTCCTACTACTGGTAGTTGGTGTGATGAACATTATGAAGAGCTATTATCATATAAGATATTTACGCTAAATGACATCGTATCTATAGCTTTTCTTATCGCCATATTGCTGTTGGCTACTATTGTCATATACTCCATTTGGTAGGCATATATAGTGTCATACAAAATCAATAATGCAAAAAATGCTATACATGGCTTTTTTCTCTCCTTGGCAGTGACAGTGGCGGAGCCATCTACTATATTGCCCCTCATAGTAAACCATTTTAGTTCAGATCTTATATTGGTGGGTCTGTTTGCATCGCTACTTAGAGGTGGAGCGATAGCTGTACAACTCTTTGCAGCTTTTTATGCACAGGGTTATAGTCGTGTTTTGCCATACCTTAGAGTAGTATTCTTTTTTAGATTTTTCTCATGGTTTATGATAGGGGTAGCCATATATATAGTGGGCGATAGCAACAAATCTTTGACGCTTTGGTTGATAGGTATCGGTCTATTTTTCTTCTCATTTTCAGCAGGTTTTGGGGGTATATATTTCAAAGAACTCATAGCCAAAGTCTTCAGCAGGGAAGAGCGAGGCAAGACTATGGCAAATAAGCAACTCTTTTCATCGCTTGCAGCTATCATCAGTGGTGGTGTGACAGCTCTCATCTTGGAGAACTTCGAAGCACCTACAAGCTATGCATATCTCTTTATGATTAGCTCTTTGTTTATGTCTATAGGTCTGTTTGCTTTTGCTACTATAGATGAGCCAATCAAAGAAAATATATCTCAAAGAGAGGGGTCGTTTGGGCTATTTATCAAAAACTCAGCACTACTATTGAGTGGCGATATGAGGCTAAAGTACCAAATATCCATCTCTCTTCTTGGCTATTCGTTTCTGTTTTCACTACCATTTATTATATTGCGAGCCAAAGATAGTTTTGAGCTTACAGGATGGCTTTTGGGTGGATTTGTCACTATCCAAATGATAGGTAGCATGCTTGGCAATCTACTACTATGGAAGAGGTTTGCTGCGGACTATATACGGATGATCCAGTATGCTTTTGTTTTGGTGATAGTGGCTTTTGCTATAGCTATATATGCTCATTCACCACTATCCTACGGTATCATATTTTTACTCTTTGGCGTATCTATAGATGGATTTCGCAATGCAGATATGAACCTCATATTAGAAATTGCTCCTGAAGAGAAGCGACCAGTATATATAGCCATACACTCTACTATCACATCAATAGGTCTATTTTTTGCTATACCTGGGGGATATATATTGAAATATCTTGGATATGATGTACTGTATGTATTTACACTATTTATGTTGATCTTGGGTCTAATGCTTACCTTTAGATTGAAATTGGAGCAAGACAGTGTGTGACATAAGAGCATAATTTACAAAAGGAGTAATGATGAATAAAGAGATGATAAAAGAGGGTATGGAGCTGATAGATTCTCACTTCAAACAAGAGGGAATTTCTCGTAGAGATGCCATCAAAATGTTCGGTGCAGGTGGTGTGGCTATGCTCATGGGGAGTGGTGTAGCTACAGAAGCGATAGCCTCTAGTAGTGATGTGAAAGCCAAGATACTCATCATCGGTGGAGGATTGGCAGGCATCTCAACAGCAGCTAGATTCACAAATTCATTAGACAATCCAGACATCACGGTGTTAGAACCAAATAATAGCTCTGTATCATATCAGCCAGGACAGACACTAGTGGGTGCTGGTATATGGGAAGGCTCTGATGTTACATACAAAGTAGATGACTTTATACCAGATGGCGTGACTATCATCAAAGAGAAAGCTGTAGAGTTCGATCCGACGAACAATACGGTAAAGACAAGTGCTGGAAAAACACTCAAATATGACTATATGGTCGTAGCTGCAGGAGTCAAACTAGACTTTGCAAAGATCGAAGGACTAGGGATAAAGAACACTATCACAACTAGAGGTGATGATAGCGAAGTCCGTAGAGTTGTAGGTGCAAATGGTATAAGCTCCATCTATTTCGCTAATGGTGCAGCAGATACTTGGGTAGAGATGCAGAAATTTATCGCAGATGCCAAGAACGGCAAAAAGGTGCAAGGTCTATTTACGCATCCAAATACACCTATCAAGTGTGGTGGAGCACCCAAAAAGATCATGTATCTGACAGATGCTAGACTTAGGGAGGCAGAGGCTAGAGATAATGCTGAGTTGCTTTTTTTGCCAAATGGTGACAAGATGTTTGGGGTGAAAGAGTATCATGATGCTATAGTCAAGCAGTTTGAATCTAGAGATATGAAGTGGAACTATAGGCACAATCTCATAGCGGTTGATCCTGGCAAAAAGATAGCCACTTTCGATAAACATTGGGAAGAGCAAGGTGCTTGGGATCCAGAGCTAGAGGAGAATAGTGTAATCAAGATGAATGAAAAGATAGAGATGCCTTATGACTTCATACATATAACACCACCTATGAAAGCAGCAGAAGAGATAGCCAACTCACCTATAGGATCAAGCAAAGGCTGGGTACCTGTCGACAAAGAGACGCTCCAACATATCAAATATCCGAATGTATTTGCACTTGGTGATATAGCGGCTGTTCCTATGGGCAAAACAGGTGGTTCAGCTAGAAAACAGTACAAAGTCGTAGTTGACAATATCATATCTATGATGAATGGCAAAGAGTTGACTGCCAAATATGATGGATATACGGTTTGCCCACTCATCACGGGCATCGGTACAGTGATGCTAGCAGAGTTCAATTGGTCGAAAAAACCTACACCATCATTTCCATTAGATCCGACACAAGAGAGATGGATATGGTGGCTACTCAAAGTGTATTTACTGAAGCCCATGACACAGTACGGCATGCTCTCTGGTAGGGTGTAAGAACTAGAAGTAAATTAAAACCTAAATCATTATTATGTGGGGAGAGAGGTAGCACTTGCTTTATTTGTAAAGGCTATCACCCCTATCGTATCGTTGATTCTGTCTCATCTATAAACTTGCCTATCGCTTCAGCTCCTATAGCACTTCCTTGATCATTGAGATGTGATCTATCTGCGAAGTACTTATCCTTTAGATGCAATTTTTCATGCAGACTAAGAAAATAACCACCGTTTTCTCTCATTATTTTACTGATTCTTTTTGGGAAACTTTTCATAAGTACTTGTATATGCTCGTATCCATCAACTAGAGGTTGTCTATATGGCTGTTGCACAAAATAAAATTTGATCCCCTTGTCAGTTATCCTCTTTGTCATTCTCTCTACTGCTTTGAATGCTCCTGGGTTTTGAGTAGAGCCATGTGGTATAGACCATCTCCTCTGTATGATGTCATCACCATATATATGTAGAGGTACACTACCTGTATGATCAAATCCCAAATATGGGAACTTGTTGTTTTGACCATGCTTTTCACTCCACTCCCTCTCTCTATTGTAACAAAAATATAGATCTTTACAAGCTCCAAACATAAGTTTGGCATATTCAAATATATTTAACTCATGTCGCATATATCTAATGAGAAGCTTTGGATTATAATCATGAAACTTTGATGGATATGGAAAATCTGAAAATTGTGCAGAGTATATGACTCTTTTTAGATTTGGGAAAGCATCAGTAAGTAGGAGTAGTTGCCCTACTTGAAAGGCACTAGCCTCATATACAGATAGATTGAGTACATGATTTGCTTTTTTTGAAGCCTTCTCTAAGTATGCACCCTGTACATCATTGAGTCCTATAGATGAGCCTACTATAATGGTATCTACCTTATCTGGGTCTATATGCTCTCTGATGAATTTGATCTTTGCATCAAAGGATATGCGATTGGTTATAGCTATGGGGTAGTTCGTCGAGAAGTGATATATATACGCTACGACCAACAGTAAAATGGTAGCAAATATGATAAATAGATTTCTCACATAGTTTCGATACTTTTTCATATAGATGTCCTAAAAATTGAAATAGATAAATTC
>WFMX01000085.1 GCA_015488875.1 Campylobacterota bacterium
CTCGTAGAGTACGAGTGCTACACTTTTGTATATCTCATACTGCTCCTCCTCTGTAGGGACCACATTTCTATCCATAAAGATATACTCTGTACGAAATAACCCTACACCCTCGCCACCTTGCGATAGAGTATCTATGGCCTCATTGGGGCTGGCGATATTTGCCAATACCTCTATCTCTCTGCCATCAGTTGTGGTGGCTGACTGGTCTGATCTATCTAGCTCAGTACTCCTCTCTATCTCCAACTCTTTCTCTCTAGTCAATGCACTAGCTATCATCTCTTTGGATGGATCTACTACAAGCTCACCTTTCTCGGTATCTAGTATGAGCTGAGTCCCACTCTCTATATCGACTATGGAGCTATCTACTCCGACTAGTGCAGGTATGCCAATAGACCGTGCCATGATGGATATGTGCGAAGTGGCTCCACCCACTACACTACAAAAGCCCAATATCATCTCTCTCGGTATCGAAGATAGTAGTGATGGAGTGATCTCCTCTCCCAAAAGTATCACTTGGCTAGATAGCAATACACTCTCTGTGACTTCTCCCGTCAATACCCTCATGACTCGACTACCGACATCTATGATATCTGTGGCTCTAGCTCTCAGAAGTTCATTTGAGAGAGATGAAAGCTCGGTAGACACCTTATCATATGCGTAGTGCCACCCATACTCTGCACTTTTTATCTCTGTCGTAGAGCCTATAGACTCTATAGCAATAGATAGTAGCTTGGGGTCTCTCAGTATCTCTTGCTGTGCCGTGTATATCTCTTGTTGCAGTTCGGCAAGTGAGGGCTTCTCTGCCTCCATCTCACTCTCCGCTATAGCTATGGCATCTTTAAGTCTCACTATCTCATATGTCCCATCAGTAGCATGGTCATCATAGTCAAATTTCACACTACCCACCTGATAGGCTTCTCCTATGGCTATGCCATTAGAGGCTATGATGGCATCGGATAGACTTTGGCTATCTTTTGCATCCAATACTTTCTGTGTATCAAGCTCTTGCTCAAACTCTTGCCCTATCTCCAGACTCAATATCTCTATGGCATCTTCTGCATCATCGCCTATGGCTTTGAGGATAACTCTATCTCGGTACTCTACATTCAGAGTCATTATAGATATCGCACTCTTGAGATCTGCACTCTCGCCGCCTTTATAGATAGTGATGTCAGAGGAGAAGATCTTTGCTATGGAGGACAAAAGACCTGCTGGTCTAGCGTGTAGCCCTGTTGGTGATAAGATGCTGATAGTCTCTGAGGTGACTTCATTGTGGCTACCTTGAGCATTAACACTGCTATCTAGGTGTGGCGACTCTGCCATGATCACTCTCATGATATCAGTATCAGAAGATATGGCTTCGCCATCTGACTTCTCTATACTCTCTACCATATCCATATTGGTCAAGAGTATCTGTGTCAGTAGACTCTTGGCGTGCCTCTCGACATAGTCTCTATCAAATGTGACAAGCAGGTCTCCAGCTTTTACCTCATCACCCTCAGAGACTAGAGAGCTAAAGCCTTTCGATTGGAGCTGGACGCTATCTATACCTATATGCACCATCACTTCTAGTGAAGAGTTATGCCTTATGGTGACTGCATGTAGTGCTTTGTGTAGTTGGATGATAGTGCCGTCTATGGGTGCATAGAGCTTGCTTGATGATGGGTCTATGGATATGCCATCGCCTATCATCTTTTGAGAGAAGACCTCATCAGGTACCTCCTCTATAGGAAATATGATACCATCTATAGGTGCTTTTATGATAATCTCATTCATCATACACCCCTATGCAAAACGCAGAAATATCCCTATAGATAGGGCTAGGAGTAGTAGTATGAAAAACATGACAGCGTTATACCACTTCTTAGGTATCCCTATATGTTTGTCTATCCACTCCGTGATCTTCATAGCAGGAAACGCCATAAAGACCAACATTACCACACTAAAGACAAGGGTCAATACTATATCTAATTTACCCATAGACTATATACCATAAAATTTGTGTATGAAGCCCATCTCATCTTTGTTTTGTATGGCTATGTTGGCTTTGGTTGTGCCGTTGCTGTCCACTATGGTGATGTTCGAGCCAGAGAGTTTGATATGCTCCCTGCCCCATCTCTTCTCTAGTTCGTCAAGCCTATGAAATACTTCCATATTTGTAGGTTTCTCTTTGAACTCTTTGTCTTCTTTGCTGAGTATCAGTAGACCGCCAAATCGTTTATCCAAATAGTATGGACTATACTTCTTTATCTCTTTGTAGACTCTCTCATTTTTCGTCTCTGGCACACTCTGCAGATATGCAGAAAATCCCAGAAATATAAAGCCAGCACCCAATGCCCAAAATATATATTTTCTCATTATTTTATCCTGATATTGTTTTGATGGCATGAGTATAGAGCCTTTTAGCTAAATAGTGCTTGATATTTATCAAAAACATACCATCAAAGACAAAACATCTATTCGGCCTCTAGCACAGCTCCGCTACTAGCATTTGTCACTAATGCTCTATATTGTCTAAGCCATTTACTCTTTAACGGTTTGACTATCGGTGTAAAATTGGCTCTTCTCTTGGCTATCTCTTCATCGCTCAAGTTCACCTCTAGTATATACTTGTCTACATCTAAGTGTATCTCATCGCCATCTTCTAATAATCCTATCATACCGCCCTCGGCTGCTTCAGGAGAGACATGACCTATACTAGCACCTCTAGTAGCTCCACTGAATCTACCATCTGTGATGAGTGCTACACTATCACCTAGTCCCATGCCCATTATCAAGCTAGTAGGAGATAGCATCTCTTGCATACCTGGTCCACCTTTGGGACCTTCATATCTGATGACTACTACATTGCCAGCCTTTACCTTGCCATTGATGATACCACTGATTGCTTCATCTTGAGAGTTGAAACATACAGCACTTCCTGTAAATGCCCTATCACCAATGATCCCTGCTGTCTTGATGACTGCTCCCTGCTCTGCTAGATTGCCATAAAGTATAGCAAGTCCGCCCACTTCTGAGAATGGATTGTCTACGGTATGTATGATTGAGCTATCCTTGATCGCTTTGTCTGCTATCTTTTCGTAAGTAGTCTCTCCTGTGATGGTGAGGTTGTCGAGTAGTATATCGTCACCTCTTTTGCTCATCTCATGCATGACCGCACTCACTCCACCAGCCTTGTTGATATCTTCCATATGTACAGTGGTCAATGATGGAGATATCTTGGCTATATGAGATACTCTTTTGCTCACCTTGTTTACATCCGATAGATTGAAGTCTACTCCTGCCTCTTTGGCGATAGCAAGCATGTGCAGTACAGTATTGGAGCTTCCACCCATCGCCATATCTACTGCAAAAGCATTTCGTACAGCGTTTTCATTGAGGATATTGCTAAGTCTGAACTTTTCACGACTCGCCTCATCTTTGGCTATCTCACATATCCTTCTAGCTGCTTGTTTGTATAGCTCTGTCCGCTCAGGTGTGAGTGCAAGTATGGTGCCGTTACCCTCTAGTGCTATACCCATAGCTTCCATCAGAGTATTCATAGAGTTTGCCGTAAACATACCGCTACAGCTACCACCACTCGGACAAGCATTACACTCTATCTCTGTGAGTTTCTCTTCTGTGATGTTGCCTGCTTCAAATTCACCTACCGCTTCAAAAGCTGTAGCCAGATCTATAGGAGTGCCATCATGCAGATGCCCCGCTGCCATAGGTCCACCAGATACAAACACAGTAGGCACATCTACTCTCAAGGCACCCATTATCATACCAGGTACTATCTTGTCACAGTTTGGTATAGCTATCATAGCATCTAGCTTGTGGGCGTTCATCACAGTCTCTATGGAGTTGGCTATGATTTCACGACTAGGGAGAGAGTAGAGCATACCATCATGCCCCATAGCTATACCATCATCTACACCTATGGTATTGAACTCAAACGGTATACACCCATTTGCTCTTATCTCATCTTTGATCACCTCTGCTACTTTATTGAGAAAAAAATGCCCTGGTATTATCTCTATAAAGGAGTTCGCCACACCTATAAACGGTTTGCCAAAATCTTCATCTCTTACGCCTGTAGCCCTAAGTAGACTTCTATGTGGGGCTCTACTAAATCCCTCTTTTATCTCACTGCTTCTCATGATATTTCCTAATTTTTATCGCAATTATCCCATAATAAGTGATAGAGCTAACTTAGTCGTGAAGCTATCGTCTTACAGTCAAGCTCAGTCGTTAAATGTTTCACTCCGCTTCGCATCATTGGCACTAGATAAACTTAAGGGTGGTCTGATCTAGCCTGTCGAGAAAATACAATTTAGCTACTCAATATGTTTCCACTATTTGGATATATAGAAACGATACAGTTAGGGGACATTGGTTTTGTGAGCGAAGCGAATGAAACCTGTGTCCCCGTATAGTGATCGTTCGCCCTCGACTGCAATGCGGTTATATCTCAGCCGAGGTCAAGCGTTGAGAATTCAACGCATGACCCCTGTCGTGCTTATTTCATTGCTATTTGACTTTAGCCTCTCCATATTTTTGGTGTTGATTCATGGGTACAGTACAATACAAGTGGGTACTTTTAAACATATTATAAACTAAAGCCAGTTATAATTAACCATCTAGTTAGTTAGTAAGGTTTAATATGTCCAAAAAAGTGCAAACACGAGATGCGAAGCTCTCGAAAGAGAAGATAATCACCAATGCCATCAGGCTCTTCTCTGAAAATGGGTATGACTCCACCTCTATGGAGGAGTTATCCAAGGCTTCAGGACTCAACAAGGCTATGATTTTTTACTACTACAAGAACAAAAAAGGTCTCTATGAGGCTGTGTTGA
>WFMX01000086.1 GCA_015488875.1 Campylobacterota bacterium
TATACTTAAAAGGATATATGTATGAAAAAAATAATTATCAGTGCTACAGTAGCGTTGAGTGTAGCTTCTATCTCACTCTTGTCAGCAGATTCATTGAAAAACTCATTGATGCCTACTGCTTCAAAGGCGGCACCAGCAGTCAATCTTGACAATCTAAACATAGATGCAAAACCAGCTAGTAGACCAGCAAGTGCTGTCGTTGCAACTGTAAATGGCATAGCTATCAAAAAGAGTGAAGCCGATAAATTCTTAGCACTCGCAAGTAAGGGTAGAGCTACAGACTTGGATCTACTACCAAAGAAACAAAAAGAGGGACTCCTCAAAGGCTATGCAGTTTCAGTATTGATAGAGCATACAGCTACAAAAGAAGTACCTATGATGATCAAAAACAAATTGGCTGCTAACTATTGGGCAAAACAACAAATGTCAAAGATAGATGTAAGTGATAAAGATGCAAAGGCATTTTATGAGAAAAATAAAAAGATGTATAAAGACAAGAGTGGAAAAACAATCGACTTTGATAAGGTTTCTCAGTACATCAAGGTTCAATTAAAACAACAGAAGTTCAATGAGAAGCTAATAAAAAATGCAAAAATAGTTATTAAGTAAGGAAGTCTAATGTCTAATAAAATTCTCGACAATGTGAAAGCAGGTGTAGTGACAGGAGATGATCTCCAAAAGATATTTTCTATAGCGAAAGCAAATGAGTATGCTATACCTGCCGTCAATGTGGTGGGTAGCAACTCCATAAATGCTGCATTAGAAGCAGCTGTCAAGGCAAACTCTCCCATCATAATACAGTTTAGTAATGGTGGAGCCTCTTTCTATGGAGGTAAAACACTACCATCTGATAAGGCAGCTGTTTTAGGTGCTATATCTGGTGCGAAACATATCCATACAGTAGCAAAATCCTATGGTATACCTGTCATACTACATACAGATCATGCAGCTAGAAAGTTACTCCCTTGGATAGATGCACTACTTGATGCAAGTGAAGAGCATTTTGAAAAGTATGGTTCACCTCTATTCTCTTCACACATGATAGACTTATCAGTAGAGCCTATCGAAGAAAATATAGCCACTTGCAAAAGCTATCTTGAGAGAATGTCAAAGATGGGAATGACACTAGAGATAGAGCTAGGTGTCACTGGCGGTGAAGAGGATGGCGTGGACAACTCCAATATAGACAATGCACTACTCTACACGCAACCCGAAGAGGTCAACTACGCATATGGGCAGCTAGGTGAAGTGAGTGATAGATTTACTATAGCTGCCTCTTTTGGTAATGTACATGGTGTCTACAAGCCTGGTAATGTAGTCTTGACTCCAAAGATACTCGACAATTCACAAAAATACATACAAGAGAAGCACTCTACTGCTGATAAGCCAGTCAACTTTGTATTTCATGGTGGCTCAGGATCTGCTCCAGAAGAGATCAAAGAGGCGATCAGTTATGGTGCTATCAAAATGAATATTGATACCGATACTCAGTGGGCATTTTGGAATGGTGCTAGAGAGTATGAAGCCAAACATCATGACTATCTCCAGAGCCAAATAGGCAATCCTGATGGTGATGAAAAACCAAACAAAGGCTATTACGATCCACGAAAATGGCTCAGAGCATCAGAGAGTTCTATGGTAGATAGACTAGAACAAGCTTTCAATGATCTCAACTGTATAGATAGAAATTAAGAGACACAAATAAACACTACAGTCAGGGGAGATTGGCAAAGAGTGAATTGATGGTGCTTTTGGCAGGCTAGAAACTGATTCTAAATATGGATATACAGAAACGATACAGTTAGGCGACATTGGTTTCGTGAGCGAAGCGAATGAAACCTATGTCCCCGCATAGTGATCGTTCGCCCTCGACTGCAACACTTTAACCATTTTTTGACAAGCTACTCCAGCACCTCTCTCATCTTGTCAAATATCTGATGAGGAGAAAATCTCTCTATCCTTTCTCCATGCCATATATTTGGCAGTAAGTCTACCAAAACATAGAGCATGATAGTCATAGGATAAAAGGCATAATACTCCATCTCAAAACTCTTGAAGCTGTATCTACCTTGAAACCACTCTGTAGCACTAGGTACATCATGATATATAAGCAGAAGTTCTATGGAAAAGACAATTCCCCAAGCTAGGTATGTCATAGCGGTGACCAATATCACCCCAATGATACCATACATCATCATAACCACAGAGATAAAGATAGCCATATATATAGCAAAAGATTCAAACCCCAATATGGCAAATACCACTAGCATACTAAAGACGAATAAGAGTGAGCCAAAAAGTATAAATAGCTCCAGATACTCTAGCTTTTGGCTAAACGACTCGCTATAGTATGCCCCTATCAACAATATGGCAAATATAGAAAATATCGTAACTATAATATATCTATACTCTCTCAACTGCTCCATACTACACCCTTAACCATCAATCTCATATAATTTTATGAGACTTTTAAGGTCGGCTTTTCTACCCAACCACTCCTCATATAATTGACTCATAGCTTTAGAGCCACCTTTGGAGAGTATATGCTCTTTGTAACCTTTTGCTTTGTCAGTATCAAATCCCAACTCATCATCCAAACACTCAAAGAAGGCATCTGCACTTAGTACCTCTGCCCACTTATAGCTATAGTATCCAGCAGCATAGCCACCACCAAATATATGTGCGAAGCCATTTTGAAATCTATTGTATCTCGGTGGCTTTAGTGGTGATATCTCATCTCTGATGCTATCTAGTAACTCTTGGACTTCATCACCTTGGTGTAGAGTTTGATGTAATTTGAAGTCAAATAGTGCAAACTCTATCTGCCTGAGCATACCTAGTGATGCTTGGAAGTTTTTGCTCTCTTTGATCTTGACTAATAGCTCTTTTGGCATACTCTCGTTAGTCTCATAATGATAAGCAAATCTCTCTAGTATAGATCTCTCATATGCGAAATTCTCCAAAAATTGAGATGGGAACTCCACCACATCCCATGCCACCCCATTGATACCAGATACAGATCTCTCGTCACACTTGCCAAATAGATGATGTATGGCATGACCCATCTCGTGAAATAGTGTCACTACATCATCATGCCTTAACAAACTAGGAGTATCATCAGTAGATGGTGAAAAGTTGCAAACCACAAAGGCAGTAGCCAAATGCTTATCGCCTCTACTATCTACAAAGTGTGTCTCCCAATCATTCATCCATGCTCCACCTCTCTTCTCCTCTCTAGCTTCCAAATCAAAATATATACGCCCACTAAGCTCACTGCTATCATCGTATATATCATAGACCTTTACTTTGTCATTCCACACATCTGCTTCAACCTTCTCAAACTTGACAGAAAATAGCTCTGAGACCATATCCAATAGACCAGAGAGGACTCTATCCTGTTCGAAATATGGCTTTGTCATCTTATCATCAAAGTCAAACTTCTCACTCTTGAGCTTCTCGCTATAGTAGCCTACATCATAACTAGATAAAGTCTCTACATCATCTATCTCTTTGGCAAACTCTACAAGCTCGTCCAATTCTGCCCTGCCCTGCTCTAGTGATAATGTTGCCAATCCTTCAAGAAACTCTACTACCACAGCTTCGCTACTAGCATCTCTGCTTTGTAGTGCATATATCGCATAGTTATCATAGCCTAGTAGTTTGGCTTTTTCATCTTTGAGTTTCAGTATTTCATCTATCACTTGAGTATTTTGTGGAGCCCTAGTACTATAAGCTCTATACAGCTCCTCTCTATAGCCACGGTTTGAACCATATGTCATATATGCCATATAGCTAGGTATCTGTAGCGTAAACCTATACACCTCCTTGCCATCTCTAGTGATTTTAGCACTCTCCAAATCTGTAGATGGTATCCCTTCTACATCTTTCTCATTCTCTATGATCAGCTCATACTCATTGGTAGCGTCCAATAGATTTTGAGAAAATTGATTGCTTAGTTCGCTCAGCCTAAGAGATATCTCTTCTACTCTCTTCTTCTCTTCCTCTGGCAATTTCACTCCAGAGAGGACAAAGCTCTTCACTTCATCATCTATCACTTTTTGAGCTTCTATACTATCGCTACTCATAACTTCGAGCTTCTCAAA
>WFMX01000087.1 GCA_015488875.1 Campylobacterota bacterium
ACATAGACAAAGAGACAGGCTACGCACTCAAAACATTGGAAAGCTTTCACTCCAAAGTATTTATAGATGAACTCTCTTTACGACTTGACTTTACACAGTATGGGTTAGAACAGCACGACATAGAGACAAAAGAGTTCTTTTATGGGTATATGTACCATTTGCAAGGTTTGGACAAAGCACTTTTTGAACACTTTTTAGAAAAACTCTTTATCCACTACCACATAGCATTTAACAACCATTCAAGTACAGAGATCAACTTTATGCAGATGGCAATTTCTTTGGCAAAAAACAGAAAATTAGACATAAAAGAGTCCTTTGGTGAAACAGCACCAAACAAGGCATACTTCAAGATACTAGAAGATGGTAAAACTCTTGTGTTTAAAGAGGGTAAATCTATAAAGACATTGAGAAAACAGGCTTATAAGGAGTACTTTTATGGTTTGTTGGATGAGCCATTGCGGGTCAGCGAATAATGATTACTCATTAAACAGCAATGCCAATGAATTGGTGATGGACACGGTGCTTGAGCTTCCGTAAAACTAGAAGAGGCTGAAGCCATCGTGTCCGAGATTAATTCCATATTGAATTGAACTGCGAGTCCAAGGTCGGACTCCTATCGTTGATACACCCTACCAACCCTCGGCTATCTCTATGATATAGTATCCAAGCTTCCATCGTCTCTTGATCTCGTCATTGAAATCTGACCAATCTCTAGTGCTTATGTATCCTTGCTCTGCATATGCTGTGCCTTTGGATGAGATGCCTATCCATCTCTTGTATCCATACTCTATGGATATGAGTCGTCCACCATCTCTCCATCTCTTATCTATAGACTCCATAAACTTACCAAACTTTCTCGACATATTCAATCTCTGATTTGTATATCCTGTGCCTTTGCTAAAGATAGCTATCCAAGTCGATTTGCCATGCTCTATATCTATGACATCGAAGCCATTGTCCCACTGCTCTCGTATCGTATGGTCTATATCTTCCCAATTTCTCACTTGTGATAGAGTCTGCTCCGTATAGTTGTCTGATTTTGCAAAAGTAGCTACCCAATAGCCATAACCATACTCAAGGTCTATGATTTTGTAACCTTTTGCTCGCTCTTTCTTAAATATCCCTATAAGTGCTTCCCAGTTCTTGGCTCTAGCTAAGTGCGAATCTCTATATGGTGTACCCTTGCTAAATACCGCAAACCAAAGACCTGTGCTGTGTTCGAGGTTGCTTAGCTCGAAATCATTATCTTTTCTCTTGGCTACCGCTTTTTGCAAATCTTCCCAACTCCCTACGCTATCATAAGCCTGAGCCGTAAAGCCTGTACCTTTGGCAAATAGAGCGACCCACTTATGATTGGCAGAGTAGAGTGAAGTAGATAGTATGGAGAGGAGGAAGAGTACTACGACTCCTTTGGTGATAGAGGCAAACATTTTATTCCTTTGGATAATTTGTATACCATTTTACCATAAATCACAAAACATTATCCCAAATTATGCGATAGTATTATAAAAATAGGTTAATCGTAGTACTTATTGCAACGATTTAGCATATCTCAAATCTCGAAGTCTTAAGAATAATTATACAAGTTTATTTATCAGTTAGATAATACACCTTATTTGCTAAAATACTACAATACAAGTTTTAGGAGACAGATTGGTAGATCTAAACTCTCACCTTCGATGAAGCTACTCCTTTAGACAAAAGAATACAGATAGATTGGTGGATCTTGTTTTTAAAACAAAGAGGAGGTATATATGTTTAAGCGAAAGAACAAAGATAGAGATGTAAGTGACGAGACTAAAGTAGTAGAAATAGCATCTGAACAGATATTAGAAGAGGTATCAGAAAAGAGAAAAATAGAAGATGAGACCTCCATAGAGCAAGAGCTGAAGATCAAATCCTATATCGACCAAAAATTTGATCAAATGACAAGAGAACTCAGCGAGAGCAACACTTCGCAAATGGATAGAGTCAATGATACTATAGGCAGACTTACCAATGGGTTAAATCAGCTTTTGTCTGCTATGCAAAGTGAGCTAGAAGCGGTAAAAAACATAGCTCTTGAAAAAGAGGTAAAGATCCAACGATACGAAGAGGGATACGACCAAAAAAATATCAAAAACTTCCTAGGTGACCTACTGAGAATAACAGATTTTGCAAACTCCAAAAAAGATACTAGCAAGGAGATGAGTGAAATCTATGAGGATCTAGAGCTATTGCTTGAAGATGCAGGTATGGAGAAGATCAACTTTAGTGCTGGGGAGAGTTATGATGGAAATGCCAAAATAGTCAAGATCATAGATACTCTACCCACTGAAGATAAAGAGCAAGACCAAACTGTAGCTGATATAAAAAAGAGTGGCTACTTCATACGAATATCAGAGGATCAGACAAGAGTCATAAGACCAGTAGAGGCTATTTTGTATCGATACAAAAACTCATAATCAAAAATCAGAAGGAAGCAAAAATGTCACAAAAAAATATCATCGGCATAGACCTCGGAACAACTATGTCGGCTATAGCAAAACTCAATGATCTCGGAACTCCTGAAATCATACCAAACAGTGATGGAGAGAGGATCATGCCATCAGTCATCAACTTTTCTACAAACTCTCTACTGATAGGAGTAGAGGCAAAAAATTCAGCTGCTGATGAACCATCGAGAGTAGTCAAGGAGTTCAAACGACAAATGCACAATCCTGACTATCATTTCAGTATCGATGGTAAAGATTATCCTGCCCATGTACTCTCATCTATGATACTCAAAAAATTGGTACAAGATGCCTCAGATAGGATAGGAGAGATAGATCAAGTAGTCATCACCGTCCCTGCATACTTCAAGGAGCATCAACGAAATGCGACCATAGAGGCAGGAAAATTGGTAGGTCTGGATGTGATAGCCATCATCAATGAACCAACCGCAGCTGCTCTATTTTATGCAAAAGAGTCAAATACAAATGGCTATGGTATTGTTTATGATCTAGGAGGTGGTACATTTGATATCACTCTCACCAAAACAGACGGTAACGACATCGAAGTATTGGGCTCCGAAGGTGATTCCAAACTCGGTGGTGTTGATTTCGATAAAGTAATTCTAGATCTTATGCAAGAAAAATATAGAGAGCAGACAGACGAGATACTATGCAATGATGCAGAGTCCACAGAGGAGTTTTCGCTGATGGCAGAAGCTGTCTCTTATACA
>WFMX01000088.1 GCA_015488875.1 Campylobacterota bacterium
CTATGAGGCAGAAGAGTTCTTCGCAAAAGGTCAAAAGGGCAGCTCTGCCATGCCACACAAAAGAAACCCAATCCTCACAGAAAATATCACAGGATTAGCTAGAATGATAAGAGCATACGCCATGCCTGCTATGGAAAATGTAGCCCTTTGGCATGAGAGAGATATATCACATAGCTCTACCGAGAGATTTTGGCTACCTGATGCTTTCATCACTACCGACTTTATGCTCCACCGTATGAACAATGTCATAGCCAACCTCACAGTGATGCCTGAAAATATGATGAGAAATCTAAACCTCACAGGTGGACTTGTATTTTCTCAAAGAGTTCTACTAGAGCTACCTCTCAAAGGTGTAAGCCGTGAAGATGCTTATAAAATCGTACAGAGAAATGCTATGAAAGTATGGGAAGAGATACAACAAGGAAAAGCCACTACTAACAAAAAAGGTGAATCACTATATCTAAATCACCTACTCGCAGACGAAGAGCTTAGAAGTAAACTTAGCGAGAAAGAGATAAGGGAGTGCTTCAACTTTGAGTACTATACTAAAAATGTAGATGGTATATTCAAGAGAGTTTTCAAAAAATAGCAATCTACAAAATACTATCTCTAAGGTGAAACTATTCACCCTAGAGAGTATCCCAAAATGCAGAAAATACCACAATAGGTCATTAATGGCTCAAAATACCCCATAAAATCCATTTTTGTACTCTTGCCTATCAATGGTATTGGAAAAAATTTTAAAATTCTTATTTTGGCTCTATCTGTATCTACTTTTTATAGTCGATTAGCATTTTATTTGCTCAGAGGTGAGACAGAAGGATGTATCCATTTGGGAACTAAGGCATCGTGTCTATCATTAATTTATTGGCATTGACATAAAGCTTTCAAAAGAAAAAACATATGATAAAAGATGTGGCTCCGTAGGGTGCGTTTGCCAACGCACCGTGGATCTTGCTACTTGCTATAAAAAGTTATACTCTCCACAAAAGCTTCTGCTCCACCCTTGGTATCTTTGGTATTCATCTGAAAACCAAATGCTGTCACTGGCGGTGTAGGTTTTTTGAACTCTTGTTGGAACTTTTGATCTATATCGAAATTAGTGACTATCCTTTTGCCTAAACTGTTGGATACACAGTAGTATCGTCCGCCCTCTTTGTATAAGGCACCTAGGTATCTGCCCCCTACCCTCTCTTTTTCTCCTATGAAAGGTCCGAAAAAGTATGGAGCAGCCTTGACACCCATAGGTAGCCCACTGCTTAGCTTCTCAGTACCCAATATTATCAAGGCACCTATAGACAATCTATTGTTGCCGTTTGCCCAGTCAGCACCTTTTGGGAATCTATTGACACCCCATACTATCTTGACGCTGTCGATATTTTGGAGGTAGTTTGCTTTTGCAAACTCCACACCAAAAAGCCCTGCCTCTTCGCTCTCTGTGCTGATGACGAGCTTGCCAGCTGAAAACTTCATATCTAAGTCATTTGCATCAAGCTTAAATATCATGCCCTTAGATTTGAGCCAAGCCTTGGCATCCCCATCTCTTTGTTTGGTAAAATCAAGACTATACAACACTTTGCCATCTGCCACCGAAAATAGTGTCATCATCAACACTAAAAACATTATCTTTTTCATCATAGGTATCCTTCTATTGGTAAAATTGAGAGTACATCTGTACCCAAAGTCCTAAAGTAGCCAGACCTAGGTGGTGAGTAGTAGAGCTTCTCTTTGCCACCCTCCACGCTATTCCATATAGGACCATAGCTAGGAGTACCATCATCCTCTATCTCTAGTGGGTAAGCACCCCAGGAGAGCTTGTAGAAGTTCTCTTTGCTGATTATATTATACAAGACCTCTTGCATCTCTTTTGCCATCTTTTTGGAGTCTACCACAAGTAGTAGCTCAGTATTTAGCTTGCTTGATCTAGGGTCAATATTTACAGAGCCTACGACAAGGCGATATCCATCAATTGCCATCATTTTTGTATGTAGTGATGTAGTGTTCGCCTTGAGCCACTTTTTGGATTTGGTATAGTCTTTGAAGCTGTGTGGCTTTAGCTCATATAGCTCTACGCCTATATCTAGTAGCCCCTTGATATACCACCTGTATCCACTATATACAGGAAAAACATCCGTAGATGCCAAAGAGTTCGTGACTATAGTCACTTTCACACCTCTCGCACGAATCTCCTTGAGACTATCCATCATATCACTACTAGGTATAAAATATGGTGATACGATTATGATATCTTTTTCTACATGCTTTAAGTCTCCCCTGAGTCGAGAAGATAGATGCGTCCGATCATCATCTTCGTCACTATGTACCTTTTCTGGATAGTCATAATATAGATGAGCATCTTCTGCCTTCTCAAACACGATAGCTTTTTTGTAAACTTTTTGATAAAAATCTGAATTGATGATCGCCTTACCAAAACTACTTTTGTCAAAATTTTCTATACTATGCTTAAAGCTCTTGTATCTTTTTCTCTTCTCTTTTTTGCTAAACTTGCCCTCCAATAACTCTTTGGCTTCTACCGCTTGTTTACTGTTCCAATAGAGATCAAATTGATCCGATATCTCTGGCACTATCTTGCCTATGGCCAACACATCATAGTCGAAAAATAGCGTGCCGTCATCTGCTGCGAAATATACATCACCTATATTTCTACCTCCCACCATAGAGACGCTACCATCTACTGTCAATGATTTATTGTGCATTCTCTTGCCCAGACTATCTACATTAAAGAGCAATCCAAGATTTCTAAAAGAGCTTCTCAGCCTATTGGGATTAAAGAGTCTAAGCTCTATATTTGGATGCTTAGAGATAGTCCTCAACTCCCTATCTAGCCCCGTAGATGAGAGATCGTCTATAAGTATGCGAACCTTTACGCCTCTGTCGGCAGCCTCTAATAATCTATATGAAAAAAATAGCCCAGTTTTGTCATTTTCATATATATAATACTGCACATCTATACTTCGCTTAGCATGATCCACCAAAAATAGCCTAGAGGCAAATGCATCTGTAGGAGAACTTAGCGAATAAAAAGCCGAATCCCTAGATAGCTTCAGATTTCCATACGGGAAGTATCTCAGGATTGTTTTATCGCTTTTGGATCTCGCTGTGATAGTTCTCTCTTTTTTTATCTTGGAGGCTATGCTACTACATCCATAAAAAAAAGATAATAACGCTAAAGCTAGTAGAGACGATATGATATTTTTGTACAATTTGCACCTCGGATTGAATAATACGCTATTATACATATCTTACAATATATTTACCATTATTTATCCATTAATCTTTGATTTTACAATGGTTTACGCTTATGATGTATAATTTTGACAAGAAAGAGAATATCTTTCAATTCTAATGCGATACCGAGATTTTGTTTTACTTCTTGTCCAAAATGTAAACACTCCTTGTTTTGTCTCGTCTATCGCACTCCCTAATTGTTGCCCATATAAGATTAAGATTTATAGAGTATACTTGAATTAAAATTAATGCAAGGAGATCTTTGTGAAACAAGGATTAATTATTTTTCTAGCTATTGGCGTGATAGGCATCTATGTCCTAATGGGCTTTATGAAAAAAGTGCAAACGACAGACAATCTCTCTAC
>WFMX01000089.1 GCA_015488875.1 Campylobacterota bacterium
CAGAGATGTAGCGAAAACATACATGGTCACTCCTACAAAGTAGAGGTGCTACTAGAGTCAAACTACCTAGACCATGGTCAGATGGTATATGACTTCGGACTTACCAAGCTATACATCAAAGAGATGATTGATTCATTTGACCACGCCATCACACTCTGGAGTGGCGATGAGAGTGAGTATATAGATGATATGAAGAGGCATAGCCATAGATGGATAGAGCTACCAGTATCGCCATCGGCAGAGCAGTTTTCCAGAGTCATATATCTCATCACTGAGCAGATACTATCTGCCACGGTGATGCAAAACGGAGAGAGAGATATAAAACTACAGAGCGTCATAGTCCATGAGACAGATACAGGCTACGCACAATGCTTCAGAGCAGACGCACACAGCCACCTAATGGGAGAGATAGAGCTAGAGAAGATACTCTTTTCCCATCAGATAGCATCAGAGTGGAGCGATAGCAATCTCTGGAGTGATATACTTCAGAAAAAAACCCTGAAAACCCCCAGGAGGGTGTGAAAAAAGTATAACGATATGGGTTTGAGCTGTGCCAAAAACTGCCAGCCAAAACCAATATCCTATTGCTTATCTACCAGGTCTCGTAGGGTCGACCAAATGATGCAAGGAACTGTATAAAATTCTAAAAATTTGATGGTGCTGGTGTATTTATGATATTATAAAACTCTGTTCGAGTTCTCTGGTCGCTTTTGAAGAGTCCTCTAAGTGCGGAGCTGACTGTAGTGGAGTTGATCTTTTGTACTCCTCTCATCTCCATACACATATGTCTAGCATGTATCACTACCGCTACCCCCTTAGGGTGTATGGTATCAAGTATCGCATCTGCTATCTGCTCAGTCATCTGCTCTTGTATCTGTAAGCGTCTCGCAAAAACATTTACTATTCTAGGTATCTTAGATAGTCCAACCACTTTGCCGTCAGGTATATAGGCTACATGGGCTCTCCCTATGATAGGTAGCATATGGTGTTCACACATGGAGTAGAACTCTATATCTCTCACTACGACCATCTCATCATTGGTGCTACTGAAAAGTGCTTGATTCAGTATATCTTTTGGATCTTGGTGATAACCCTCTGTGAGGAATTGCAAGGCTTTTGATACTCTCTTTGGTGTTTTCAACAGACCTTCTCTAGTGGGATCTTCTCCTAGTAGTTCTAATACCTTGGTGATAGCATCTTCAAACTCTTTCTCTCTCTCCATAATAAACCTACTTTTATTAAAAATTTTCAAATTGTAACAAAAAATAAATATACTTTTGATACAAAAATTCTATTTTTAATATATTTTAGATAAAATCACGATAATTTATAATCAAACAAAAGGATAGTTGTGGAAGTTACAGCAAAAAAAATTGATGATGCCAATGTATTGGTAACAGCAAAAATTTTAAAGAGTGATCTAGATAAGAGAGTAAACGATCTTGCAAAAGAGACAGGTAAACAGATCAAAGTAGATGGTTTTAGAAAAGGTAAAGTGCCTGCACATGTAGTCAAGTCTATGCATGGTGAAAAGCTAGAGCAAGATGCAGAAGGTGACATAGTCAGAGAGGTAATGGATAAAGGTGCTAATGAGCTAGAGCTGAAGCCCGAATCTATCTTGGGTCAGCCTATGTTCAAAAAATATGACAAGAACGATGATGGTATAGATATGGAGATAGAACTCTCTCTCAGACCAGAATTTGAGCCTGAGGGATATGCAGATCTCATACCGACATTTGAGACACCAGCCGTAGATGATGCAGAGAGAGATGAGAGACTCGCTACACTCATGGAGTCACAAGCTCCATTAGAAGATATAGAAGAGGAGAGACCAGTAGCAGACGGTGACAGCATAGTGATGGATTTTGAGGGTACTGTAGGTGGAGAACTATTTGATGGTGGTGCAGCCGAAGATTTCACTCTCAAAGTAGGTTCAAACCAATTTATCCCAGGCTTTGAAGAACAGATGATCGGTATGAATATGAATGAAGAGAAGATCATCACTGTAACATTCCCAGATGAGTATCACTCCAAAGATTTGGCAGGCAAAGAGGCGAATTTTAAAGTAACAGTCAAAAAGATACAAGAGAAGAAAGCATCTGAACTTGATGATGAGATGGCTGCAAAGCTTCTGCAGGGCGAAGAGAATCCATCAGTAGATTTGGTCAAAGAGAAAGTAGTTGAGCAGATAAAGCATGAGAAAATTTCTCAGATATACAATGAAGACTTGAAGCCTAAATTGGTAGAAGCTTTAGTGAGACATTTTGATTTTGCACTACCGAATAATATAGTAGAGCAAGAGATAGATGCAAAGGTAAACGAGAAAGCTCAAACTATGAGTCAAGATGAGCTAGATGATTATAAAGAGCATCCAGAGAAGATAGAGACTCTCCGTCAAGAGGTCAAAGCAGATGCAGAGGATAGTGTAAGAGCTACTTTCGTAGTAGATATTATTGCTAGAAAAGAGGGAGTTTTGGTCTCGGATGAAGAGGTAACACAGACTATATACTATGAAGCGATGATGAGTGGTCAAAATCCACAAGATGTGATAAAGCATTATCAAGACAACAATCTCCTGCCAGCAGTGAAGATGGGTATGATAGAAGATAAACTATTTGCAAAACTTTTAGGTTTGGATAAGTAGATACGATAGAGTTAGGGGACATTGGTTTTGTGAGCGAAGCGAATGAAAGCTGTGTCCCCGCATAGTAATCGTTCGACCTTTATTGTCGCTAGACCTCAGCCAAAATAAAGATCACACAAAAAAGAGTTATGTTTTATTGAGAGGCTATAGCCTTTGAGTCAAGTTTAACAATAAGGATTTAAATGAGTTATATACCATATGTAGTAGAGCAGACAGGCAGAGGTGAGAGATCATATGATATCTACTCAAGACTACTAAAAGATAGAATCATCATGCTGAGCGGTGAAGTCAATGATCAGGTGGCATCTAGTATAGTTGCACAATTGCTCTTTTTGGAGGCACAAGACCCAGACAAGGATATATACTTCTATATCAACTCTCCAGGAGGAGTGATCACTAGTGGATTGTCTATGTTCGATACTATGAACTATATCAAGCCTGATGTTGTGACCATATGTATAGGTCAAGCAGCATCTATGGGTGCATTTC
>WFMX01000090.1 GCA_015488875.1 Campylobacterota bacterium
ACCCATAATAACAGACAGCATAGCTCACCGCTAGCTAGCTCGCTCATGGGTAGTAGTAAGGCTCGTTCTATACAGACCACAAGTAGCCATAGATCTAGCAGTAGAAAGGTAAGTTCTGCTACCAAAAATATTATAAGAAAGCTATATGGAAGCGAATTTGATGGATATGGTGAGGCTCAGAAGAAGTTCATAGAAAATAATCTAGCGATGATCCACCAAATCACACAATCGACACTCAGTAGAAATGGCTATCCTGAAGTGGCAGCTAGAACAGGTCAGCAAGGTGTCAACATAGTGTCATTCTACCTACATCCAAACGGCAATATATCAAACCTCAGATTAGAGGTTGGTATGGGATATGAGATACTAGATGAGAACACACTACATGTCATCCGACTGGCATACAAGGACTATCCTCTACCTCTAAAAAAGACAAAGATCAAATTCTATGTCGAGTATACAATAGAGGGGTATTGACGAGGCATGGTTTTAGATAGCAGATCATCAGCTGAAAACTAGATAAAATTATTATGAAACACAAAAAGGAAAAATATGAAACGAATAATCTGGATACTGGCTCTGTTGGCATTTGCATATGCTACGGAATCGACAAATACAGAGTCAAATAGTACGGAATCAAATAGCACAGTAGACCCATCCAAGAATATAGTCTATTTCAAGCTCGACAATGGATTGCAAGTCTATCTACTTAGCGATGATAAGGCTGTAAATACACAGATATCACTCAAAGTCAAAGTGGGATACGGAGTAGAAAATGATGAGAACTACGGTATCACTCACTTAGTAGAGCATATGGTCTTTCGCGACCAGAGAGTACCACACCATGACTATCTCGACTATATCAAAGATGAGGGTGGCACATATGTCAATGGCTACACAAGACGATATGAGACAGGATACCTCACCACCATAGATAGCAACAAATCATACTGGATAGCGGAGACATTTGCTGATATGGTATTTGACAAAAATGTGACAGACGATGACATCAGAGTCGAAAAAGGAGCATTGCAGACAGAGATAGGAGAGTTTCGATGGTATTATAAGCTATTGTGGGATGCAGGGATGTTTTTCAAGAAGATAACACCACCTAAGGATGATATATACATTCAGGATTTTGCACTTGCAAAAGAGCCAGACACTCCAGCTAGATATCTAGCACAGCTCAACAACAAAAAGTTCACACTAACAGAGCTGATGGCACACTACGACAAATACTACTACCCAGCAAATATGATACTCACTATAGTAGGCAACTTCGATACAGATACCATGAAATGTCTCATAGAGAAAAAGTATGGCGCTATAGACAAAAAGGGAACTGCACATGCCAAGAAACCAGCTGAAAATCCAACACTAAACTACAAACCATATAGAAGATTTTATGAGGGTATGGGTGAGAGTAGTGCATACATAGGTGCCAAGTATACACTTGATGATTATAAGAGATATCTCATATTGAGTCTCTATAGTGATAATCTAGCAGAGAGACTACAGCGACAGATGCGTAACAAAAACGGAGAGACATATAGTGTCAATCCATATCTATTCAACGATAGAAAAGCGGGTGTAGTATCCATCACTTTCGA
The DNA here is from genome assembly GCA_015488875.1 of Campylobacterota bacterium. Taxonomy (GTDB): domain Bacteria; phylum Campylobacterota; class Campylobacteria; order Campylobacterales; family Sulfurovaceae; genus SZUA-451. The sequence continues at coordinate 1,611 of WFMX01000090.1, forward strand.
TAGTCTACATGATAAGTTTCAAGACAATATAGATGTGGTCAAGAGGACAATATCGGCTGATATCAAGGAGTTGAATAGTAGCACTATGGATGATGCACTCAAATCATATGGGAAGCATTACAAAGCCGTGGAGCATGACAGCGAATCACTCATCTCTCTAATAGATACGGCACAGTATCTCAGAGAAGATCACAATATAACAGATAAGAGTTCATATGAGATATTCAAATCCATAACTCATCAAGATATCAGAGAGACTCTAGCCAAAGTCTTCAAAGACGAAAATAGCTATATGCTCATATACCGCGACTACTACTTCTTCCCTATGGAGATGTTGGTACTCTCTCTACTATCTATGATACTCTTTGTCTACATCTATATCAAAGTATATATATTTGGTCTCAAGAAGCAAAAAGTGCTATATACACAGAGAGATATCCTGATGCAGAGGAGAGTGAGCAATCGTATATTTGGATTTTGGATACTTTTGGCTACAGCTATCATCACAAGTATATCATGGGATTGGATAAAATATATCATCTTTGATACCATCATAGGAGATCCTTATTATCTAGAGACGATAGATGTACCATATAGCTATATCGCTACAGTATTGGATCCTATACTATTTTTGATACTCTTTGCGGTCGCCTACTATAATCTATGGAGATACTATGCTCGTATAGATATCACAAAAAAGTATATAGTAGCAGCAGGTAATAGAGTCATGGTTTTCAGTAAAGATCAGATAGAGTCTGTCTCTACAGCTCCGTGGAAACTCGGTATGTATAGATCCACCATAGGCAGTAGCATGCTATTTTGGAAACCTCTAGTAGAGCTTCGACTAAAAAGTGGCAAGAGATACTACATCAGGGCATCCCAAGCGAGCCACCTAGAAGAGGATCTAAGCAGATGGCTCAAAGAGGATACTATAGAGAATGCAAAAGAGGTATGATCTCATAGTAGTAGGCTCTGGAGGAGCAGGCATGATGGCAGCTATAAGGGCTGCTAGAGATGGCAAGAGCGTACTGCTTTTGGAGAAATTACCTCGATTAGCTAGCAAGCTCAAGGCGACAGGTGGTGGCAGATGTAACCTCACCAATAGACTAGATGATGAGAGTTTCATGGGTAGCTTCGGTAAAAATGGTAGATTTATGACTACTGCACTAAGGAGCTTCAATCATATGGATCTGATAGAGTTTTTCAGCTCCATAGGTGTAGAGAGTCACTCACCTGATGGCTTTAGAGTATTTCCCACCACACACAACTCCACGACTATCATCAATGCCCTCATATCTGAGATGAGTAGAGTAGGTGTAGAAGTAGCCACTTCACAGAGGGTAGAGTCGATAGATATAGTAGACGGTAGAGTGGTGGGTCTATCTACGGTGGATAGCCACTTCCGATCAGCTAATGTCATCATAGCCACAGGTGGTATGGGATATCCTCAGCTCGGTGCAGAGGGTGACGGATACGATATGGCAAAGCAGATAGGTCACAAGATAACAGCTCTTTTTCCAGCTATGATGCCACTAAAGACTAGAGAGGGTTGGGTATCACGATGCAGAGCAGACACGATCCCAAAAGTCAAGATGATAGTCGATATCAAGAAGTATAGAAAGCTTCAAGCCACAGGCGATCTCATATTTACTAGAGACGGCATTCGTGGTCCAGTAGTGTTGGATTTTTCTAGGGAGATCACGCCCCTGCTCGATAAGCTAGAGGAGGTTCCACTATTGGTCAACCTCACCAAAGGTATGAACGAAGAGCAGATCAGGACTCATCTCAAACGAGAAGTATCGTCAAATCCACACAGAGATATATCTACGCTAGTTGAGACACTACTGCCTAGGTCACTAGCACTAATACTATGTGAGCTAGCAGAGGTGAAGTCGTCAGATAGTTACGGCAAAATATCAGGTATGGTCAGAGATGAACTCATCAAGCTATTGGCTTGGACTCCACTCACTATAGTGGGCAGTGATGGCTTCGACAAAGCTATGATTACTAGAGGTGGAGTATCACTCAAAGAGATAGATCCTCAGACAATGCAGAGTAGAAAGATAAGATCTCTATACTTTTGTGGTGAAGTGGTAGACTTAGACGGACCCTGCGGAGGATACAATCTCCAGTGGGCATTCTCTAGTGGGCATTTGGCAGGTGGATTGCTAGGGTGAGAATTCAGTTATTGTTTTTTACAGATATGATGTTGTGTAAATCACTCTATTCGGACACTTTTTATCTAAGCTAGCTCTGAAAAATATTATGACACAAGTTGTCCTAGAGTTGGATTATTGGAGTTGCCAAAGAAATATTTTTAGCACTTAGTGATTAGATGTCATTCATGTAC
>WFMX01000091.1 GCA_015488875.1 Campylobacterota bacterium
CTTTGATATCTATATCATCGCTCGTCAATGCTCTCTCTAATTGTTTGTAAAAATTCATAAATATATTATAGTATAAAGTGAGATTTTATGCAACAGTGTGTGTAGCATCAGTCTCTAAAATGATCTAGGCAAATCAAAGCAGGCTTAAAACTATTTTATGCTATTATATAATATCAATTAAATTCTGAGATGTCTCGACAGAGAAGCGATAAGAGAGTAGCATGCCACATATAAAAATCAAAAAGATAGATACTGTAACACTAGAGAAGATTTGTGAAGTTTGTGATGTGGTGAAATTCGTGGCAAAACCTCTGTCTGGCGATGATATGCTCTATGGTGTGAAGCATAAGGGTGAAGAGTTTTTGGTACAGCTCAAAAGAGCCGTAGATAGTGATATGCTGAAGTACGACAAAGTAAGTCGCCCACTCAAAGTAGATCTTATCAAAGAGGTATTGGCTAAGCTCTCAGGGGAGATGGATCTGGAGATATTGACATCCAATATATCATTATCTACTACCAAGCCACCCCTATCATCTAAATATTTCAAAAAGATAGAGGACTTTGCATCTAAGGAGTTGGTTTTTGATAAAATATCCTCTGGCAAGTTATCTTTTGATGAAGTATCTATAGAGGTTGGCTTCGGTAGTGGTAGGCATCTGCTCTACCAAGCTACAAAAAATCCAAATATACTATATATAGGGCTTGAGATACATACACCATCGACTCAACAGGTACTCAAACAGATAGGGCTGCAAGGCTTGACAAATATATGGATAGTCAACTATGATGCTAGACTCTTCCTAGAGATGCTACCATCAAATCTATGTAGTCAGATATTTGTCCACTTTCCAGTGCCATGGGACAAAAAACCACAAAGAAGAGTCATAAGCCCCTCTTTTGTAGATGAATCTCTGAGAGTTTTAGCACCTGATGGACGACTGGAGCTTCGTACCGATAGTCACAACTACTTTTGGTACAGTATGGAGACGATATTTGCACTACCCAATGCAGATGTGAGCATAGTCAAAAATAGCCGATTGGCTATCACGAGCAAGTATGAAGAGAGGTGGAGAAAGCAAGATAAGGATATATATGAAGTCCATCTCACTTCGCATATCGTCTCAGAGCAAGTAGACAGAGAGATAGATTTCTCTTTTGCTGAGTGTGGATATAGAGATGGTTTGCAGGATGATATACCATATAGTGCTATAGTGGAAGAGGAGTTTTTCATACACTTTGAGAGGGTATATAGTGTAGGTGATGATGGTCTACTCATCAAGTGTGCATTTGGTAGCTTCGATCGTCCTGAACACAAGTATATACTCATAGAGTGCGAAACTACTCGCTACTACCCCTCTATACCTGTCGAAACAGTTGTCAACTATAAGGCACATAAAAAAATAATGGAGTATCTAAAATGTCAACAATGTCAACCAATTTTGTAATAAATGCCTCTAATCTTACGCTATCATATAGTGATGAAGATATCATCAAAGATGCTTCATTCTCTGTAAAGAAAGGGGAGTTTGTATTTATAACTGGACCTAGCGGTAGTGGTAAATCTACACTTCTCAAATCATTTTATGGTCAGCTCAAACCAAAGAGTGGCACTGTGGTGGTAGGTGGGCTAGATATGTCAGATATCACAGAGGGTAAACTACAAGAGCTTAGGACACACTTAGGCATCATATTTCAAGACTATAAGCTCATCAATGAATGGACAGTAAAGAAAAATGCAGTGCTACCACTCATGATAGCAGGCTACTCTGTAGATGTTCAAAATACCCAAGCGGAGAGACTACTAAAACATGTAAGGCTCTCAGAATACAAAGATAGATATCCACTAGAGCTAAGTGGTGGAGAACAGCAGAGAGTAGGGGTGGCTCGTGCATTGGCAAAAAATCCATTTTTGATACTAGCAGATGAGCCTACAGGAAACCTAGATGAGTACTCATCTAATGTCATATGGGAGCTTATGGAGAATGCATGTCAACAGCTAGAGGCGACAGTATTGGTCGTGACGCACAAGATACCATCTATGTTTAGCCATAGATATCGACATTTTATTATAGAACATAAGGGCGTTTATGAAGTTCATTAGAAATCACCTTGCATTCATATTTCCTATGATGGCGATACTACTAGGAGTAGAGTTTTTTCTAGTATTTGATCGTACTACAAACAGCTATGAGAAGGGTCTCAAAGAGGGATACTCTATGTTTGTGGTCACAAAAAAGCCATTCAAGGTAGAGGAGTTCAAGACACTCAACAAACATATCAGTGAAAGCTTAGAGATAGACAAAGATAGATTGGCGAGTCAGATCTCGGACGGCATGAGTCAATCAAATGCACGAGAGATACTCAAAGAACTACCATATTTTTACAACCTCAAATTGGATGGATATCTCAAGAGTTCTGCACTAGAGGGTATCAAAGAGGATCTCATGTCGAGTAAGGATATCAAAAAGGTAGAGACCTTTGGTAACAGCTACTCAGATAGCTATAGACTCTTTACATTTATCAAATTCATACTCAATGTATTTATCATCTTTATGTCACTCATAAGTCTTTTTCTGATAATCAAGCAGATGGAGATATGGAGATATGCACATAAGGAGAGGATGCAGATCATGAAGGTATTTGGTGCTCCACTCATGCTACGGAGTGGTGTCCTCTTCCGTGTGGCACTCATAGATGCTATCATATCATCGTTTCTTACTAGTGGTGCTTTCTTGCTACTCAAATACAAATTAGCCAGCGACAATCACATAGAGATATTGACCCAAAAGCAAAATCTACTTTTTCAATCTTCGGACTTTTTGATACTTATAGTTACATCTATCCTCATAGTACTCGTATCGGTATCATTAGTTGTATTTGGTAATGAGGAGTAATCTCTTGGCTAAGATCATATTGTCTCTACTCATTCTCATCATGGTCGAACCTCTGTTTGCCTCGTCCAATACAGAAAAAAAGATCAAAAAATCTGTAGTCAGCTTAGACAAGAGTATGAAAAAACAGAAAAAAATGAGTGGTCAGCTAGAGAAGATAGCAAAAGATATAGATAGGACAAATAGAGAAAATAGGATTTTGAACAAAAAGCTACAAAAGCTGAGTACAGAATTTAGCAAAAATGAAAACGAATATCAGATGTCCAAAAAAGAGCTATCAAAGTACAATCAACACTTAGAAGAGATTAACAAGATAATAAAAGAGAAACATGCCATCTTCATCAAAACATTGGCAAATCAAGCAAGTATAGTATATGCTATGAGCCAATCTCACGAACCTACACGAAAATCTATAGTCCTGCAAGAGGCTTATGTCTTGCTCAAAAAACAGAACAACAAAGATTTGGCGATATTGGAAAAGCAGATCATGGATAAAAAAACAAAAAAACGAGAGATAATCTCTAAGAGAAAAAAAGTCCGAAAAAAGATAAATAGCATATCAAAACAGCGAGATGAGTATGAAAAGGAGAGAAAGAGAAAGGCGAAGCTTTTGAAGAGGTTGGTTACAGATGAAGATACATACCAATCCAAACTGAAAAAAACCATAGATGCACAAAATGCCCTCAAGTCAACACTAGCAGATCTCAATATCATACAGAAGAAAGAGGTGGAAGAGGAGAGACGGATAGCTGCCGCCCAAAAGGCTGCTATGCAAGCAGAAAAGAGGCGTAAAGCGGCAGTGAGAAAGAGGAGACGAATAGCGAGAGAAAAAGCTAGAAAAGAGGGTAAAAAGGTAGTCTACAATACCAAGATCAAATCCACGCCATCAAACAGAAGTGTCAAAAAGATAGGATCATCATATAAGAAGAGTAAGATATATGCTTATCATGGCGGTAAGACTATATCTCCACTATCCAATGCAAGGGTGGTGAAGAGGTTTGGAAACTATGTAGACCCAGTATATAAGATACATATCTTTAATACATCGGTGACACTCAAATCTAGATCTAGTAACGCAAAAGTCAAAAATGTGCTCAATGGTAAGGTGGTCTTCGCAGGTCATACATCTATGCTAGGTCAAGTGGTAGTAGTGTCACATAGTGGCAAGATGCATACTATCTATGCAGGATTGTCAAAGATAGCACCATCCATATCAAAGGGACGCAGGATCAAAAAGGGATATGTGATAGGAAAAGTTTCACATAAGCTTATATTTGAAGCCACCAAAAACTCAAAACATATAAATCCTATGCGACTCATACGATTATAGCTTTTACCTCCAAATAAATCAAGCTCTTTTGGGTATAATAATTATAAATTGTTGTGAAATCATTTAGAGAGGGTATATAGTCATGATGCAGTATGTAGACGAGATCGAAGATAGGCTAGAGGAGATGACGAAGTTCTTTATCTTCAATAGAGAAGAACTCAAGTCAGAAGTGGACGATATGCTTAGGACTATATCTTCCAATATTGAGATCATATCTGATCTAGAGCATCAAGTCAAAAGAAAAGTGGACGAAGCCAAAGAGAAAGATGAGATCATCATCAATCTTGAAGCAGATCACAAAGATAGTCTAAATGAGACTGAGTTGAAATTTTATGAACTTAGAGAGAAATTTGAACTTGTCAACTCTCTGTTGTCCGCAAGACCTGATGTCCACAAAGAGCTATTGGCATTCAAAATGATCATAGAGAGTGATTTTTTTAGGATCTCTAGTATCAAGCTACCTAGTGATGAGAGACACCCAGTCTTGCAACTAGAAGATGTGGAGAGAGAGCTACAAATGATAGTCAACTATCCACAGCTGAACAACAAAAATGTAATAGCAGTCGTGGGTGAGACTGGATGTGGCAAATCATCACTGCTCAATAACTTTTTGGAGACTCAGGATAGAGATATGCCTACAGGAAGCAATCCTACTACTGTCGTATCTACATATATTGTCGCTGATGAAGAGTATGGTATCAAAGGGCAGAGCTACATGGGTGGAGATATAGATATCCACTATCAGACATATAAGAAATTTACCATAGATTTCTTGAAATCATTCAAGTTTGATATATCTAGGGTATTACCTTTTGTTATCATCAAGACACCACTTATAGAGGAGTATTGCAAAAATATATCTTTTATGGATACCCCAGGCTATGATTTTACTCAGAGTAAAAAGAGTACACCAGATATCATAGACGATATAGATGCTTACATATGGGTGGCAGATATCAGCTCTGATGAGGTACTATCTCCAAATACCTTAAAAGCTCTGAAAAATTTAGACAAAGAGGGAAAACCGCTCTATATAGTCACAAACAAAGCTGACTTGACAGATAAAAAGAGATTGATACCTATACTCAATGAGATAAAAAAGATTTTGATTGGGTATGATATCAGCTTTGAGGGTGTGAGTGCATACAGCAGTGTAGATCAAAAAGAGTCTAGCTTTGTCAACAAATCATTCTTGAAGTTTCTCAAAGAGCAGAACAAGCCTATACTTCTCCAAGAGGATATCATACTACATATACATGATATCTGCGATATCTACAAAGAGTCCATAGAGGACGATCTAAAGAAAGTCAACGCCATAGAGAAGCAGTACAAACTACTAGAACTAGATATGCGAGAGGAGGGCTTCGAGGATATGAATGGATTGGTCTCACTGAGACTATCCAACCTCAAAAAACTCTACAGCAGTGACAAGCTCAATGACAATCTAAAGACGATAGAGCTTCTAAGAAACAAGATGATATCACATGTCAATAAAATCTTTGGTAAAGATGTAAACCTATAACATGAAAATATTAATTTTATCCATATGGATACTCATATCTATATCTAGTGCCAAAAGCAGCAATCAGATAGCATCTATCCCAGAGGCATCAGGCATAAGCTATTGTAGCGATAGCGATACGCTCGTTGTGGCAAACGATGAGGGATGGTACTATGAGATGAAACCTAGTGGCGAGATAGTCTCCAAAAAGAGGCTAGGTCATTATGACTTAGAGGGTGTAGTGTGTGAGAAGGATCGGATGGTATTTGCTGTAGAGGATCGTGGCATATTGCTAGTAGATAGGGCTACACTCAAACTAAAAGAGATAGATATAGAACCTATATACAACGGTAAAAAACTCTCTATCTTTGATAAGAAGAGTGGTATAGAGGGGATAGCAAAAGTGGACGATCTCTACTATCTAGCAAAGCAAAGTAAAAAGAAAAAAAATTCATTTATAGTTGTAGTAAAACTAGATAGATACTATACCAAGATAGTAGATGTGATCAAACACAAGATCGTAGATACAGCAGGGCTAGAGTATCATAATGATTCACTATATATGGTGAGTGACAAAAAAGATCTATTGATCAGGTATGACATCAAAAAAGAGAAGATCATATGCAAAGTAAAGCTTGAAAAGTTTGCACAAGAGGGGATCACATTTGATGAGAGTGGTAGTGTCTATATGGCAGATGATGATGGTGCCATCTTCAAATATCCTATCAAAGATTTCGGCAAAAAGTGTAGCAAGACTACTCACCAATAAGGAGATGTACAATGATAAGTAGATGTTTATTCCCAGCCGCAGGGTATGGGACACGGTTTTTGCCTGCGACAAAGGCGATGCCCAAAGAGATGTTGCCAGTACTCACAAAGCCACTCATACAGTATGGCGTAGAGGAGGCCATGGATGCAGGATGTGATGTCATGGGCATCATCACAGGTCGTGGCAAGAGAGCTATCACAGATCATTTTGATGTCTCATATGAGCTAGAGCATCAGATAAAAGGCTCCAAGAAAGAGGAGCTATTAGACGATATACGAGACATCATCAAGAGATGTACATTTACATACACTAGACAAAACGAGATGAAAGGTCTAGGAGATGCTATCTACAAGGGTAGAGTGCTTGTGGGGGAGCAGGAGCCTTTTGGTGTTATATTGGCAGATGATCTGTGTGTCAACAGTAATGGTGAAGGTGTTTTGAAACAGATGATAAGTCTATATAGCAAATATAAATGTAGCATAGTTGCGATCATGGAGGTAGACCCCAATGATGTGGGCAAATATGGTATCATCGAGGGAAATGAGATAGAAAATGGCGTATATATGGTATCCAATATGGTAGAGAAGCCTGATGTGGGCAATGCCCCATCAAACTTGGCAGTTATAGGAAGATATATACTTACCCCAGATATCTTTGATGTCATCAAAGAGACAAAAGCAGGCAAAAATGGGGAGTTACAGATCACTGATGCCTTGTGTGAGCAGGCAAAAAATGGCATGGTCATAGCATATAAATTTCAAGGACAAAGATTTGATTGTGGTAGCGTAGATGGCTTCGTAGATGCCACAAACTACTTTTATGAATTAAACAAAGACAATAAATAGTACAAAGATACCCACTGTTTAGCTAGCAGAATATATACTATTTTATATATTTAAAGCAGTTCTAATAGATTGTAGGGTAGTCTAATTTATCAAACTTAAGGGACTAGCACATGCAAGAGGGATTTTTAAGCGAACAGAGAGTGTTGGAGGGTGATCTCAACTCTGATACTTCACACAGAAATAGTGTAGACTTTCTCATAGATTGGTTTCGGAAACGATCTATATTTGTATTGGCATATGGTACAGGATGCGGAGCCATAGAGATGCCACCTACATTTACTAGTAGATATGATGCTGAGAGGTTGGGTATCAGAGGTGCTGCGACACCTAGGCAGGCTGATGTCATCATAGTCTCTGGGTATTGCTCTTACAAGACGCTTAGACGGATTATCCGCACTTATGAGCAAATGTCAAATCCCAAATATGTACTAGCTCTAGGCTCATGTACTGTCAATGGTGGGATGTATTGGGACTCATACAATACCATCAAAAAATTAGAGGATTATATGCCTGTAGATATGTATGTCAATGGATGCATGCCTAGACCCGAGAGTATACTAGAGGGATTTATAGCACTACAAAAAGAGATAGGTGATGGCAAAGCGACTTCTTGGAAGAAATATCAAGATAATTATGAGTTTTATCGAAAAAACCAAGAGGCAGTATTGGGCAATAAAGTTGAGCCAGCATATGATGCTGATTGGTATCTGTATGATGGAGGTCTATAGTGTATAGTGAGATAAAAAATCGATTCGCTACTAGCGATATAGAAGAGAAGAGAGATAGTCTCGCTAAGGTAGTAGTGGAGAGGCATCGTCTGTTTGACCTCATAGCTATGCTAGGTAGAGAGTACGACTATGTCACACTGAGTGCTATCACCTGTGCTGACTGGATAGAGGATGGTCACCTTGCATTGAGCTACATGCTTACAAGGGCTGACCGCAAACATGTCATGATGGTGCAGTGCATGATAGCTAGAGATGAGCCACACATAGAGTCGCTATCAGCTAGCTTCAAGCAGGCTCAGATAATGGAGAGAGAGCTACATGAGATGTATGGTATCGACTTTGTAGGCAATGACAATCTAGTGGAGCTTAGCCTAGAAAATTGGATACACACTCCGCCACTGAGAAGAGAGTTTGATACACTAGAGTTCGTCGAAAATCACCTCACATTCAGAGAGGGTAGAGATGACAATATGGATGTCAAAAAAGAGATGAAGAGACTCCGAGCCTTGAAGAAAGCACAAAAAGAGGCAGCCAAAAAAGCCAAAGAACTCAAAGAAGCAGAATCTAAAGAGGTCAAATCACAACTCAAAGAGGAATCCACAGATGTCAAATAACAAACATATCACTATCTTCCATGGTCCTCAGCATCCTGGTATCACTGGCAATATGTCTGTAGAGCTAGATCTGATAGGTGAAACTATACAGAAAGCTACCACTCATGTAGGCTATCTGCACAGAGGTTTTGAAAAGCTCGTAGAGAGACGCACCGTCATACAGGCGTTTACTATAGTCTGTCGTATATGCGTACCAGAGCCAGACCCAAATGAGATCAACTTCGCTATGGCAGTAGAGGAGTTAGCAGGGCTAGAGGTGAGCGATAGAGCTACCTATATCAGAGTGATGGTACTAGAGCTATCGCGACTCGCTGCCCAATGTCTATGGCTGGCAGGTCAGAGTGGATCTATAGGACTCTATGCAGTAGGGCAGTGGGCTATAGCAGATAGAGATCTCATACTGGATCTATTTGAAGAGCTTACAGGTGGTAGGGTCTACCATATGTATGTATACCCTGGTGGCGTGAGACGAGATCTGCCTGATGGATTTGTGAATAGAGTGCAGAAGGTATTGAATCACTTCAAAAAGCGACTCAAAGAGTATGATGATATCTTCCTCAACAACGCTTCGTTTAAGGCGAGAGCCAAAGGTGTAGGTGTCGTAAATCCTGATGATTGTATCAAAAATGGATATGCAGGTCAAGTACTCAGAGGGTGCGGTATAAAAGCAGATGTTCGCAAAGATAGACCATACCTCATATATGATAAGCTAGATTTTGATGTGCCTACTAGGGATGATGGAGATGTATATGCCAGGGCATTAGTGAGGAGATCGGAGATGGATCAGAGTATCTATATACTAGAGCAGGTGATAGCAGATATACCAAAGGGCGATATCATGACAAAGATACCAACCCATCGCAAATTCAAACTACCCAAAGATGATACTTGGGTGAGTGTAGAGAGTGCTAGAGGTGAGTATAGCTTCTATATGGCTGGTGATGGTGGTGAAAAGATCAGACGAATGCAGGTGAGAGGTCCATCTCTAGTGCATGGCTTTACACTACTCGAAGATATGCTTGTAGGTGCAGAACTCAGCGATGTGGCACTCATCATGAATTCCCTCGGCATCTGCCCACCAGAGATAGAGAGATGATACCTCACTTGTAGTTTGATGCTAACAGCTGAGATATGACCGTGTTGCAGTCAAGAATGGTAGGGGTCTGGTGATTTGTGATGCATGGAGCGTAGCGGAATGCATCGCAATCGCCTGACCTCGGCTAAACTGTAACGCGGTTATATCTCAGCCGAGGTCGAACAATTTCTATACTAGGACACAGCTTTCATTCGCTTCGCTCACAAAACCAATGTCTCCTAACTA
>WFMX01000092.1 GCA_015488875.1 Campylobacterota bacterium
ATGGCGGACTAGAGACTTGTTGCGGTCCTATAGCTACCATCAAACTAGATGAAGAAAATAGTGACTTGATAGCGATGCTAAAAGAGCCTGGCGAGGGTCGTGTAGCTGTAGTGGATGTGGATGCCGCATTTTATGCTGTAGTGGGCGAAAATCTCATGAAGCTAGCACTTGCCAATGGGTGGGTAGGGATAGTCATCAATGGATATGTGAGAGATACCAAACTCACTAGAGAGATACCAGTGGGGCTATGGGCTCTTGGTACCTGCTCACGCAAGAGTCATCACCACAAACCTGCTATCAGAGATATAGAACTCACATTTGGAGGTGTCACATTCAAAAATGGGGAGTATCTCCTAGGTGATCATGATGGTATCATAGTCATATCTAAGGAATTTCTAGTCTAGTATGAAGAGGAGATCTGTAGCTTATCGTATATCAGTTGCTATCGCCATCACAATAGCTATCATATTGGCACTCCTCATCATCTACAACGAAACCCCGATCAAGCGAGGAACTCCCACACTATACATACCATCAAGCTATGAAGATGATATCATATCTACTATGAATAAACATGGCTACGAACTCAATAGCATAGATCGTATAGTCATGCAGTTTGTGACACTCCCTACAGAGGGGTGGTATAGATTTGACCTCAATGAGACGGGTCGTTTCTCCTTTTTGCAAAATATGCACAAGAAAAAAGAGAAATCTATACAGATAGTGGTGTTTGCAGGTGATACAAACAGAGAAATGTGTCATAGGCTAGCAAATGACTTAGATATAAGCGAGAAGAAGCTCATAGAGGGTTACAAAAACTTCACTCGCTTCAAAGAGGGCAATATCTTGGCTGGTAAATATAGATTGGCTAAGTCAGTAGATGAGAATACTGCCATAAAGTATCTGATAGACAAGTCATATAAAGAGCTTGACTTTTTTGCCAAAGATAGATTTGGGAGTGATTTTCCTACTGAAGATCTGAGAACATCCATCATCATAGCATCCATCATACAAAAAGAGAGCAATGACAAAGATGAAATGTCATATATATCATCTGTCATACGAAATAGACTCAAAAAAAATATGAGATTACAGATGGATGGCACTCTAAACTATGGTAAATACTCTCGTACAGTTGTAACGCCAGAGAGGATCAAAAACGATACTAGTAGATACAATACCTATAAGTATAAGGGTCTTCCTCCAGCACCTTTGAGCATAGTCTCTATGGATGCTTTGGAGGCGGCTACATTTCCTAGAGAGACAGACTACATCTTCTTCATGCTAAACAAGAGTGGCAAACATGATTTCGCAGTAACCTACAAAGAGCATCTTGCTAATGTCAAAACTTTCAAAGAGTATAGACGCAAAGTCTTAGAAGAGAGAAGATTGGCAAAGATAAAAGAAGAGCAAGAGAAGAAGTTGAAAGAGAAGAAGTTGCAAGAGAAGAAGTTGCAAGAGAAGAAGTTGCAAGAGAAGAAGTTGAAAGAGAAGAAGTTGAAAGAGAAGAAGTTGGTAGTTGAAGAGCAAAAAGTTCAAAATAAAATAGAGACAAAAGAGCAGATTAAAAAAGTAACAAACACGAATGAACAAACTAGGAGTGAGTCAAACGATACAGAGAGAAAAGTACGACCCAAACTCATCATGAAAATTACAGATAAAGCTCTATAAAAGAGTATAATATATCAAAATGAAATGTTTGTGTAGATATCGCAATATTTATACTACAATTACTGTCATAAACTTCGAGGAGTCTCTAAATGGCTAAGAAAAAAACTCTCTATGAGTGTCAAGCATGTGGATTTCAATCACCAAGATGGATAGGCAAATGCACAGGTTGTGGTGAATGGGAAACCATGGTAGAGCTAAATAGTGAACAGATAAAATTTCTACAAGAGACCAAAACCAATAATCCATCATCTGCAAAGACAAAAGCTATACCAATCACCGAAGTAGGCGAAGACAATATCATTCGTTTCAGTTCAGGAAGCAGAGAGCTTGATCTGGTGTTGGGCGGTGGTATAGTGCCAGGATCACTCACGCTCATAGGTGGCAGTCCAGGTATCGGTAAATCTACGCTACTACTCAAGATTGCAGGAAATCTAGCGAGAGAGAGGAGAAGGGTATTGTATGTATCTGGTGAAGAGTCAGCAGGTCAGATAAAGATGCGTGCCAACAGACTAGAGGCAAACCATGATGAGCTATACCTACTCTCAGAGATCAACTTGCAGTCGGTACTCTCGGAGATATCGGCAAATTCATATCAATTTATAGTCATAGACTCCATACAAACTCTATACTCAGACGAGACACCATCAGCACCAGGCTCTGTGACACAAGTGCGTACTATCACATTTGAGCTTATGCGAGTAGCCAAATCCTACCATATACCTATCTTTCTCATAGGGCATATCACAAAGGATGGCTCGATAGCAGGTCCTAGAGTATTGGAGCACATGGTCGATAC
>WFMX01000093.1 GCA_015488875.1 Campylobacterota bacterium
AGATAATATAACTTATCTTTGTCCACAGGTAGCCCAGCTAAATATCTCAATGCCATAGTGGCTTGTAGTGAACCTATGTGCATCACTATCGGTGCCGTGATACCTCCTGGCTTGTGATCTGAGATATTAAATACTTGAAATCCTGCCTTTTCAAAGAAGCATACTTGACCATTGAACTCCTCTACACTAGCATATACCCATGGGGTATCGGTGGATTTGGCATAGATATCTATCTGCTCTCGCACTGGTAGATTGTCAGTAGCGTCCAGTATCAAGTCATAGTGGTTTTGCTCTTTTGTAAAGGTGTCAAAATCCATATCAAATGCCCTAGCGGTGACAAATGGACTCTTGGCGGTAATAAGTTCGGCTACTGTTTTGGACTTGCTTTTGTCCTCATCATCAAGCTTGAATGCTATCTGTCTATGTATATTGTGCAGAGATACTCTATCGAAATCGACCATGTCTATCTCACCTATACCACTAGTGCCCAATGCCAAAGCGAGTGTAGAGCCTAGTCCACCACTACCTATGATGGCTATTCGTTTGCTAGATAGAGACTCTTGTGTAGCCTCTCCCCACAGCTCTATCTGTCTCTTGAAATAATCTGATTTGTTCATGCTCTACCCTATGTTGTGTATTGTTGTTTGTTGTGATAGATTATACAATATAATTATGAAAATAGATCAATGCACTCTAAGCTCATTGTATAAACTATCTCTCTCTATGGGTTGAAATCCACTGTTTTTGATAAGGGCTACGAACTCTTGAAGATCCATACCGTGGCTACTAGATGCTCCTGCGGCTGATTGGATAGACTCTTTTTCTATAGTGCCATCTAAATCATCAGCTCCAAACTCTTGTGCTATGAGAGCCAATCCTATAGATGCAGTCACCCAGTAGGCTTTGATGTGTGGGATATTGTCTAGTAGTATACGACTGATGGCGTAGGTCTTTAGTATCTCTTGACCTGTTGGGTAGTTGGTCACTTTGAGATAGTTGTTTTCTCTCTGGTATACTAGAGGTATGAATGCATTGAATCCACCTGTCTCATCTTGGAGGTCTCTGAGTCGTAGCATATGGTCGATACGGTGACGACGCTCCTCTACATGACCAAAGAGCATAGTGACATTACTCATCTTGCCTCTTTGATGCCATTTTCTATGTATATCTAGCCATTGAGTAGATGTGACTTTGCCTTTGCAGATAAAGTCTCTCACCTCTTCATCAAATATCTCTGCTCCACCACCTGGCATAGAGTCGACACCACTCTCTATCATCATGTCTAGCACTTCATCATAGCTCATATCGTACTCACGAGCCAAGAAGTCCACCTCTGCTGCTGTGAGGGCTTTGATGTGTAGTTGTGGATATTTTAGTTTGATCTTGGAAAATGCTCCCATATACCACTCTAGCCCTACCTCTGGATTGTGTGCAGAGACTATATGTACCTCTTTTGCTCCATTGGCTACTGAGTGGTCTGCTATGGAGAGTATCTCGTCGTGGCTCATGGCGTATTGGTTTGGATTTTTCCTTGTGGCTGAGTAGGCACAAAATTTGCATACATCTTTGCATATATTTGTAGGGTTGATGTGTCTATTTATATTGAAATAGCTCTTTTTGCCATACTTATCCCTCCTGATACCATCTGCCAACTCTCCCAAAGTGTAGAGATCTAGCTCATATAAGGCTTCGCCCTCTGCTTGGTTCAGCCTCTCGCCGTTCTCTATCTTCTCTATCAACATCTCTCTATTCATATTATTCTCATTTATATAATTTTTTGGTATTATAGCACTAAAATATTAGGACTTGTAAAATATATGAAGATAAAAGATACTATTCAGGAGATGCTATACCGAAATGCTGAAGATTTCGAGATGGCAAAGGCACTAAAGGCAGATATAGCTACATACTTTACTACGCTAGATGAGACATTTAGTACATCTGGTGGTAAAGACTTTCTGGTCAAGCACACGAGAAAGATAGATGAGATACTCAAACTCATATATAAGATAGCTCTATATGGGATGTTTAAAAATTATCAGCCTATGAAAAATACTCTACCATTGAGTATGGCAGCACTAGGTAGCTATGGCAGAGAACAGCTATGCGTACACTCTGACATCGACTTGATGATAGTCTATAGAGAGATGCCTGGATACAACACTAAAGAGATCATAGAGAAGATATTTTATCTCATTTGGGATTGTGGGCTGAAGCTAGGGCATCGGGTGCATGAAGTGGATGAGCTACTAGAAGCATCTAGGAGTGATATCACCATCAAGACAGCGATTTTGGAGTCTAGGTTTGTGGAGGGGTCTCATCAGATGTGGACTGAGACACAAAATGTACTCAGTATGATACGGCATGATGATCCACATTCATTTGTAAAACGAAGGCTAGAGGAGCAACACACCTTGCACCAAAAGTTTCCTTTTGGGATGGAGCCAAATCTCAAAGAGGGCAGGGGAGGGTTCAGAGATGCAAATCTAGTCTATTGGCTAGGTAGAGTGAGATACAATATAGATTATATTTCGCAACTGCCAGAGAGTATAGTGAGTGAAGCGGAGTACAAATCATTTCGTCAAGCACTTGAGTTTCTCTTTCGTGTTCGCTCTGCACTTCATTTGGCTAGTGGCAAAAAAGAGGATAAATTACGACTAGATCTCATACCTGATGTAGCGAAATATCTAGGGTACGATAGTGACAAGAGATCGCACATCAAGTTCTCTCAAAAAGTCTCAACAAGCCTAAAGATAGTCTATCTCAATACTACCATATGGATAGATCTGCTCTCCAAAGAGTATGGTGTAGTAGAGGAGGGACTTTTGGATGTTTCTGAAGTAGAGAACAAATCAGACATAATGTACTACATCAAAGCCCTCATATCAAATGCCTCCGAAGAATACAAAGCCTCACCAGCGCTCTTGAAACAACTTAGTCAAGCAGAAATGCCAAAAAAGATAGATAAAAATTACTACTCCACTATTCGTCAGATATTTCAGCAACCTCACTCTTTCAGTATCTTGGTGACACTACTTAGGGCTAGGGTGTTGAAAGAGATCATACCGCCACTCAAAAAGGTGATAGATCTTCCTCAGTTTGATGGATATCATCAATTTCCTGTAGATGTGCATCTGTTATCTTCTATATATCACTTGGAGCATATAGTAGACCCATTTATCAAGAGATTGTTTGAAACACTGAGTAGCGAAGATATGGAGATGATAAAGCTCGTAACGCTTTTGCATGATGCTGGCAAAGGACGCAAGCAAGAGCATAGTATAGTGGGTGCTACACTTTATAAAATCTTTGCCAAATCATTAGGCTACAGTGAAGAGATGATAGATAGTGGTGTCGCACTGATCCACAGTCACACTCTTATGAGTAATGTAGCACAGAGAGAAGATTTATATAATGAAAAAGTCATTTTGAAATTTACTTCTCAGTTCAAAACTAGACGAATGTTGGATCTCATATATATACTGACCTATGCAGATATGAATGGTGTAGGTGATGATGTGTACAATACATTTACAGCCAGACTCTTAAAAACTCTGTATAATCAGGCAGTAGAGTCGCTAGAGCATGCCGATATGTTGGATGAGACAGCTATGAGAGTCAAAAAAGAGAAGAGTCTGAAGAGGTTTAAGCCATTTATGGAGTTGAGTAGAGTGGAGCAAAAAAAGATACTCTCTATACCATCAAATCTACTTTTTTTGCACTATAGTCGTGAGGAGATACTGAAGATATCTACAGATGCGTGGGGTGTGGATGATTACCATTATACTATAAGCAACAACTATTTTTTGACTATAGAGATCATCAGTAAAGTCAACTGCAATTTAGGCTATATACTAGATAAACTCTCCATATTCAATCTAGTAAATATGGATATATGCAGACTATCAGATGAGCATAAATTTTTCAAGCTGGATTTCAAAGAAAAGTTTCAGGATGACGAGCTACCGCAAGTCGCATCATATATAGAGAGATCATTTAGCACAAAAGAGGTAGTCTCTGTAGGGAGCGTGGTAGTAGATAGGGGTGATATATATATAGATTGTGATCACTCAAAAAGTTATGCTCTTATGAAGCTAAATACAAAAGATCAGAAAGGCTTGATCGCTCTACTCATCACGATATTTGACTCTATGGATATAGATATATCTACTGCTAAGATACATACTCAAAAGAGTACTACTAGAGATCTATTTTTATTGGAAAAAGATGGAAATTTCTGTCACAATAGTGAATATATCATAGATAAAATTGTTGGTGATGAGGTTCTGAACTAAATTTCATCATAGTATTAGTATAAATGTGATAAAATTCTATTTCCAAAATTCTTGCTCAAAGTTTGGATGGTTGTTTGAGATGACCAGAGCGATGGGCTATAAACCAAAAGGAGATTTATTGATGAATCATTATGAGACACTCTTTGTCGTCAAAGCGACACTTACACAAGAGGAGATAACAGCACAAGTAGATAAGATCAAATCTGTACTAGATGCAGAAGGTGCAGAGCTATTGGCTACAAACGACATGGGTAT
The DNA here is from genome assembly GCA_015488875.1 of Campylobacterota bacterium. GTDB lineage: Bacteria > Campylobacterota > Campylobacteria > Campylobacterales > Sulfurovaceae > SZUA-451. The sequence goes on from WFMX01000093.1 coordinate 4,551, forward strand.
GAGAAAATTAGCTTATCCTGTACAGAAAAACTTGCGAGGGTACTACACAGTACTATACTTTGATGCTAAAGGTGAAACTATAGCAGAGCTAGAGAGAAATCTCAAGATCAATGAAGAGGTAATCAAATTTTTGACTGTCAAGTATAGCAACACTAAAGAGGTAGCACAATTCAACAAACTTGTTGAAGCTGCAAAGAGAAGTATTCAAGTAGCAGAAAAAGTAGAGACCCCAGCAGAGGAGACAGCTGCTACTGAGACACCTGTCATTGAGACACCTGCTACAGAGACAGCAGACGAGGCAACTGTTAGTGAAACAGCAGAAGAGTCACCTGCTACTGAGACAGCAGAAGCATAACTTAGGAGCATCCTTATGTATAATAAAGTAGTATTGATGGGCAATCTCACGAGAGATATCGAAATCAGATATAGTCAAAGTGGCAGTGCCATAGGCAACACAGGCATAGCAGTAAATCGTAAATGGAAATCTGCAACTGGTGAACAGAAGGAGGAGGTAATGTTCGTAGATCTTACCCTCTTTGGACGAACCGCAGAGATAGCAAATCAATACTTGCGTAAGGGTAGACAAGTTTTAATAGACGGTAGGCTCAACCTAGATCAGTGGACTGCACAAGATGGCACTAAGAGAAGTAAACATAGTGTCATTGTAGAGAACCTACAGATGATAGGTGGTAGAGATGATGCACAACAGAGCAACAGCACATATGGTCAATCCAATGGTGGTTCTAGCTATAATCAGCAAGAGCAACAGCAGGGCGGACAATCATACCAGACTCAAGGACAACAGGGTGGTCAATCATATCAACCTCAAGGACAACAGCAGTATGGTAGTCAGCAATCTGCCCCAGCCCAAAGTCAGCCACAGAGACATGTTGAGCAGGCACCTACGCATGAGATACCAGATATAGATATAAATGAAGACGAAATACCATTTTAGGAGTAAATAATGGCAGAGAGAAGAAAGTTTAAAAAGAGATATTGTAAATATTGTGAAGCAAAAGTAGAGTTCATAGATTATAAAGATTTGGCAATGTTCAAATTTAGTCTAAGTGAGAGATTTAAGATCATGCCTAGAAGACTTACTGGCAACTGTAAAAAACACCAAGAGATGGTGACAGTAGCTATCAAGAGAGCTAGACAAACAGCACTTATCCCATACATAGTAGATAGAAAGAATGTAGTAGAAAATCCATTTGAATTTATCAAATAGAAGTGAGACTATAAAGATCTAATAGTGTACATCTCATGAGCGTAGCACATGAGATGGACATCATATGACATCACTCACGCTAGAGACAAACACTACTCCCTCTTATACTATCCAAATCAATCATCCTTAAAACCATATATATCATCATCCAAATCCTCAGGCTTGGCATTATAAGCTTTTTGTTCATCTTGTTTAGGCTCTATGGGAGCTTTTTCTTGAGTTGTTTTTTTTGTGCTAGTCGAAGTGTTATTTTCGTGATTATTACTTTGTGTGGCACTGCCAAATAGTATATCATAGGCTTGATCCATTATCTTACTGCTGTAATTATGTTTTTTCAATTGCACTACAGCTGTAATGATGATATCCTTTTCATCATTGGTAAAGTGAGATCTCTCTATAGTTTTTTTGTACTCATCTGGAGTCCCTATCATCTCTTTGAGCATATCAACTTTTGCATTATTACCCCAAAACATTTTTACTCCTTTTTATAAAATTATAACTATTATACTGTACATAGATCTATAAAGCAAGACAATAAACTATTAATATCTATTGCAAATGAAATATTAAGTATATTTGTAACGATTATTCTATTTTGTATCTAAATATTTGTATGATGTGTTAATTATTGATTTTATATATGAAATTAATTGATTATTAAGTACCATTTTTATATAGTATAATAAGATTTTAATAGTAGGAGTACGACATGGGACAAGTAATTGGATATTATGCGAATTCAGATATAGTTTGCTATGCGGTAGATAGCCTTGGCAACCAGAGACTTCTTGTCGATGGAGATGAGATATATGAGGGTGAGACAATCGTAGATGAGAATGGCGTGGAACAACCACAATATTTAGATCCTGTAATAAATGAGGGTGACGAGGAGTTGCCTCCAGGCGAAGATGGCGGAGATTTACCACCTGACGAGGGACCAGAGGATGGTCCTGGAGATGCTCCTGGGGAGGAGCCAAATGATGATACACCAAGTGATGACCCTGTAGATCCTACTACTGATGGTGACAATATTGATTCTCCTGATGAAGAATCAGAAGATCCTGATGGAGAAGGTACTGAGGTTATAGGTGATGATGAAGAGGAGACTTTTGGAGAGTCAGGAGAAGATCCTGAGGTAGAGTCAGGTAGTGGTGGAAGTGAAGATCAAGGGGATGGCTTTGATGAGGAGGGTTCTGATGGTGAAGCTACTGGAGAAGAGAACTCTGCTGGTGAGGCTGCTGGCGAGGATAATATTGGAGATGAAACTACTGGAGACGAGGGGTTCGGTGAAGAGGATGATGGTGGCGGAGAAGATATAGGCGAAGATGGTCTTAGCGTTACCCTAACATCTACTGAGACAATCTCTGAGAGTGGTGGCGAGATCACATATACAGCTACACTCTCTGACTTTAGTTATGGTGAGACTACCATCACTCTGAGTAACGGCTTGAGTATTGTCATAGCTGATGGGGGATATGTCGGCAGTGTCGTATCTTATGTCAGCGATGAAGATGTCTATTTGGATGAATCTGCACTTTTGGTTGATATCGTAAGTGCCAGCAATGAGTTTGGCGATCCTATAGT
>WFMX01000094.1 GCA_015488875.1 Campylobacterota bacterium
AAATAGAGCAGGATTTGGACAATCTAACACAAGAACTCATGAAGAAAAACAGTAACGATAGAGAGGTAGAGTATCTTCTAGGCGAGCTTGAAGATGCGACAAAACTACTGAGTAAAATTTCATAATATGGAGATCAACATATGAAAGAGAAGAGAGAGTCAAAAGAGAGAGAGCTACCAAGTATAGAAAATATATATACTGATATTTTAGATACCCAAACTGCCATCGCGACTACAGATATCACTCTGTTTCAAGACCAGCTGACAGATAAAGAGCATCAAGAGATCAGAGAGAGAGCCAAAGATTTTCTCCACCTATTTGAGGGTAGAGACCGCAGTGAGGTCAGAGGTATCTTGGAAGAGACCACCCTAGATGAGATACGATCCCTAGAGAACTCCTCTGCACTCCTAGGAGCAAAGATAGAAAACCTAAGCTCCATAGACAACACAGAGACCAATGATATATCAAAATCTCTGACCAATCTAAGTCAAGAGATATCAAATATCAATCCAAACAGACATGACCTATCAACAAGTGGTATACTCTCCATGTTGCCTTTTGTCGGAACACCTATAGATAGATATCTCAAAAAATTCAAATCAGCATCATCACTGATAGAGGATATATTGGGTTCGCTAGATGCTGGAGAGAAGCTACTACGAAACGACAATGTCGTCTTGCAACATGACAAAGATAGATACAAAAAAGCAGCCATAGAACTCCAACGAAAAGCTATCACCATGCAGATAGTCATAGATGCCATAGAGAAAAATATAGAGACTCTCAGTGAGAATGAGCAAGAGTTCTACAGAGACAATCTGATACTAAACCTCCAAAAGAAGATCCGTAGTATCTATGAGATTTTGGTCGTGACACAAGAGGGATTTTTGTCCAATGATTTCATCATAGATACCAACTGGGAGCTGATAGACAATATCTCCAATGTAAAGACAGTCACCAAGCGAGCCTTGGAGATAGGAGTCAGCATGCTAGTAGCCCTAGAGAATCAGAAAAATGTCATAGATGCGATAGAGAAGACCAAAGAGGCTACAAATGAACTACTCGTAGGCAATGCAAAGAGAATGAATAGACAAGGTACAGAGATATATGAAAAAGCATCCAAATCTACACTCAATACGGCATCATTGCAAGAGGCATTTGAAAATATAGACGAGGCGATGGAGAAGATGGATAGACTCAAGAGAGAAGCCCTCAAAGATGCGAAAGAGGAGGTGACTATACTGAGAGAAGTGAGCCGTAAACTAGAAGCCAAGATAGGTGTCGTGGAGAAGAAAGGGTAAGATGATGAGCAAAAATTACGATATATTTATATCATTCAAAGATAGAGACAACAGTGGCAATCCGACCAAGGATAGCGAGATAGTAGAGAGGTTGGAAGAGTACCTTAACTCCAAAGGCTTGAAGGTCTTTTATGCTAAAGATAGGGTAGATGCCATAGGAGCAGACGAGTTATCTGCTGAGACAGAGAGGGCTTTGAGATCTTCCAAAGTCTTCATCGCTCTGGGCAGTAGAGAGGAATTTTTTCTCTCAAAATGGCTCCAGATAGAGAGAAGAGCTTTTTTGAAACTCAAAGCCGAGGATAATACAAAAGTTATCTGTAGCTATATCACTCCACCGATGCAAACCGAAAATCTCCCTGATGATTTAGCATCATTTCCATCCTTTCAAGAGAGAAAAGATGGTACATTTGATGATCTCTATGACTTTATATCGGGACAAATAGGTCACAAAACAGAAGAGAAAACTGCAGATCATAGTGGTAAACCAACAAGTAAAAGATACACATATGCAGGTCTGTCAATCATAGTCGCCTTGCTCGCTATTTGGGCAACTATAGATTATAAGAATATCAAAGAGAAAGAGAATGGTTATAAATTTATCAAAGTAAAAAAACGATCCAAAACAGCTGGAAACTATTTGGATGAAGGGAATACATATAGTGATAAGGGTGATCTAGATAAGGCTATAGAGTTATATCAAAAATCTTTATCTGTAAATCCACGATACGATAAAGCTTACTTCAATATGGGCAATATGTATAGGCGTAAAAAAGAGTATGATAAGGCTATAGAGTTATATAAAAAAGCTATAGAGTTAAATCCCAAAAAAGATGATGCATATTTCTATATGGCTCGCACATATGGCTATCTCAAAGAGTATGACAATGCCATAAAGGCTTATAAAAAGTCAGTAGCAATAAATCCAAGCAGATATGTGGCATATTATAATATTGGTGACAACTACCTCAAACTAAATAAATACAGTATGGCTATAGAGTTCTACAAAAAAGCTACAGGGGCTGATCCCAAAGATGCCAGTGCATATTATGCTTTGGGGTACACATATAATCAAATCAAAGAGTATGATAAAGCTATAGAGGCTTACGAAAAAGCAATCATAGCAGATCCTAAATATGAAAATGCCTACTACTCATTGGGATATACATATGATATCATGGGGAAGTATGACAAGGCAATCAAATTCCTTGAAATATCAATAAATCTCAATCTAAAAAGTGATCAGACCTACCGTAAACTAGGAGATCTTTACTACAAGATGAAAGAGTACGATAAAGCAGCAGAGTCCTACGAGAAATCTTCTCCTCAAAATAACGCCATGTTCACATATGATAAACTAGCGAAAGCTTATGCCAAGGCAAAAAAGTACGATCTAGCGATAGCAACTTATAGAAAGTCTTGGGAGGTAAACTCATACGATGTAGCTCAAATCAGAATATTTGAAATACAACTCATACAAAACCAACCATTTGACAAAGCACTTGAGAAACAATATATAGAGTTTTTTAGCCATAGGAGAAATGCCATTATATTTTACGACATGGTCAAAGTACTGCAAGATATCCAAAATCACAAACAGGTAGATATGGAGCAGTGGAGGCAGAAATATGGTGATG
>WFMX01000095.1 GCA_015488875.1 Campylobacterota bacterium
TACACTTGACATTTTGACCCCTTCATCTAAAATCTAATTTTTTATCGCTTATGTAGAATTATAATATAGATTTATGAAGAGTTTATGAAGAGTTTTTATGGTCTTGATTTTAATCCAAAGAGGACTTCATAGACTCTTCATAATCTTATTGTACAATTCTGTATATATATGTGGTAGTCAAAACACAATTATTGGTTCAAATTGATCAGGAGAGTCATATGCAAAAAAGTAATTATAAAAAATTGGCAGAGTTTGGAAACAAACTATTAAACTGTGTAGATTTGGAAGAGGGTTTGATTTTGATATCTGACTACTCTATAGATATGATAAAGGCTGAGAGATGTTCTGTCTTTATATATGACAAGAATGCCAAAGAGCTATGGACGATCGTGGCAGATCAGAGTGATAGGATCATTATAGATGCTGACAAGGGTGTGGCAGGAAGAGTTCTCAAGACAAAATTCACTGTTATTGAAAACCAAGTGCCAGAAAATCCATTCTTTTTTGATCAGGTGGATGGTAAAAGTGAATTCAAAACCAAAAACATAATAGCAGCACCCATACTAGACTCTCGCCGCAATGCGATAGGTGTGTTGCAACTGCTCAATAAAGATGGCGATTTCGATGCCAAAGATCGATTGCTCATCACACTTTTTGCCACATCTATCAGTAGTTTCATAGAGTTGGCATTTGTCAAATATGCCCCACTGACATCAAAGTCTTAGCCTATTCATTGTACTATTTAGTCTGCTTTTGAGTTCCACCTTCTCTTCGTGGGATAGATTGTTGAGTATTTCATCTGTCAAGAGTAGATCACCATCTTGGATGTAGATAGTGTCTATCCTATGTTTGCTCTTGTCCTTTGGCTTCTTCTCTTGCTTGATTTTATCTACTCTATAGAGTGATATAGCTCTCTTGAAACCTTTGGGTATAATCTCTGCACTCTTTGTAGACTCAAATCTATCCTCTATTAGAAGTTTAGTCTCTTCAGATATGAGTATCTCGTCTGGTTTTGCTGTGGACTCTATGCGACTAGCTATATTTACCGATGTACCTATGATAGTATATTCTAGTCTATCTTTGCTCCCAAAATTGCCCACAGTGCAATATCCTGTGTGTATACCTATTCTCATCTTAAAAGGCTTCGTGAAGCCTCTCTCTTTCCATCTGATATGGAGTTTGTCCATACTGCTACGCATCTCTAGAGCCATATCTATACAGGAGATGGCATCATTTTTGACCCCTTGGGAGTACGGATCACCAAAAAAAAGCATGATAGAGTCACCTATGTATTTGTCTATGGTCGCCCCATGTTTGAGTGCTACTATAGTCATCTCGTTGAGATAGTCGTTGAGTAAGTCACTCAAATCTTCGGACTCCATAGTGTCGGTAGTGTCTGTGAACCCTACTATATCAGAGAAAAATATAGTAAGTTTTTTTCGCTTTGAGGTGAGTGTGACATCTTGGTCGCCTGTAAATATAGAGTGATATATCTGTGGCGATAGATAGCGTGATAGCTTCTCAGATAGCTCTTTTAGCATTTCGCTCTTGCTCTGCTCTTCTATCAGTCGTTCACGATTTTTAGATTCATCTTTGAGCTTTGTCAATGCACTATTCATACTTGTTATCATCTTGTTGAACGAAGTAGACAGTCTACCTACCTCATCATCTGCATTGATCTCTACCCTATATGAGTAGTCTTGATTTTTGGTGATCTCATCTGTCACTTTGGAGAGTTCTATGATAGGTCTAATGAGACGGTTTACAAAGTATAGGGATATCAGCGAGATAATGACCAATCCCAGAAAAAGAGCTATGGCAAACCACCTCTTGTATGTTGTAAGGAGTGTCAAAAACTTATCTTTGTTTTGCACTAGGACTATCTCTATGTTTGGCTTTGCAGATAGTGATGACCTCACCTCTATTTTATCCTTTAGGATATATTTTTTGTAGAGTACTTTTTTACCATATGCTATGATATAGTAGTATCTATCTTTGGTGTTTTTAAATAAATTTTTGATATTTTTGAGTGAGAAATCTAAAACTATACTCCCTATATCCGAACCGTCGAAAGATGAGTGGACTTTTTGCACAAAGAAGCTATCTTCATGATATGATTTGAGTATCTCATTGGGGTTACTAGAGGCTATGATGGTATGATTGTTGTCTACTACATACAGATTGCCCTCTAGGTGGAGTTGATTTTTCTTTGTCTCTAGTAGTTTTGATATTCTCCTATCTACATCTTTTGAGTAGATATCGTTCATTATGTCTAGTCTGCTGATAAAAAGCATATCTCGCTTGAGGGTAGATAGATATCTATCTATGGTCTCTATAGTCAGATGGAGTTGAGTATCCATCTCATGTTGGGTCTGTGCATGGTATCTATCCTGAAAAGCATTGCCCATATAGATCATCAGAAAGATATATGGTATGAGGCTTACTGATAGTATAAGCGATACGATTTTAAACTTAAAACTCATAAAGCACTTTCAAGCTATTATCAAGCTGCGATCTCGGTATGTACCCTACTGCCCCATCTACATTTTTCACAAAAGCCTTTATGGAGTTTTCTGAAGATTGTACGATAGGTGGGCTTATGCCTTGAAAATGTTTTTTTATCCAGTATCTATTTAGTTTTTCTCTATCTGTTTTGAGTATGCTCTCTTCAAAAGCCTTTCTTAGGGCTTGAGTAGAAGAGGCGTTGACAGGTATTATTTTTTTGCCATTTATAAAGTGTCGCTTCATCAAAAATATATCTTTTATCTGCTTTGGAGATAGCGTAGATATGGTATTTCTGTGACTAGTGATGACTATATACTCTGTCGCCATTAGATATATGTTTGCTAGTAGCAGTAGAGCTATGATTTTCATACTCATCAAAACAGTACCGATAATGAGACGATAGCTCTATTGAGATCGGAGTCAGAGTTGAGCTGATACTCCGTCTTGATAGATAGTGCATATATCGGTCTATAGCTATATCCTATGACAGCTATATGGTCGACTATATCTTCTCTCCCACTATCCATATACTCATATCTAGCTATGAGAGCATGATGGTTGTTTATGTTATATTTGGTCTGTATATAGCCTGATAGTCGTGAGTCATTGTCTCCATCTACAGTATACTCTATATCATTGTATGCGACTTCACTTTGGACGACCCAAGGGTCATTGTCATACTTTATATTTATCTGGACAAAGTTAATATTTTTGGGATCATCTATAGTTTTGTATCGTCCTGCTGACCCACCAAATTGGAGAGAATCACTCACCTCGTATCGAAGAGAGACTCCGATGAAGTAGTCAGTCTTTATATTTGTATACTCTTCATCCAAATCTTTGCTATTTTGTACAAAGAGATGATAGCTGACACTATACTCATCATCTAAATAGCCATATAGATCCAATCCTGTCAAGAGTTTGGGAAACATGATATAGCTATATAGAGGGCTAGAGCTAGTATCTCGTAGTACATTGATAGGCTCTAGATTCCAATAGCCTATGGGTGTGATCTGCTTGCCCACTCTAATGTTGAGTAGTTCAGAGTAGCGATAATCTACATATACTCTCTCATAGTGAAATTTTGTGTCGATAGTAGTCGTATCATCTTTGAAATCTATAGAATAAAATGGTGATGCCTCCAACTCTAGTAGATAAGAGAAGCTTGAAGATAGATTGCCATAGAGCAGTAGTGCTACATCATCTAGCTCCAACTCATCTTGTATATCAGAACTTTTGTACTCAGCGGAGAGGTATCCACCCATATGGAGCTTGTCATTTATCTCTGCCCCATGTCCTATCTCATACCCCTCGGCATTTAGTAGTGTTGCCAACCATATGGATAGTGCTAAATATTTCAAAGATAAGCCTTTGTGATTTTTGTCGATATCATACGACAAGATTATGAAGAAAGTGTGAATGGAGTCTTATATAATCCAAGATTTAAATTTCCTCTTTTTTATCTTTGCCTTTTTCAATCCATCTACTGCCTTGGAGAGGCTTCTATTTTTTATGGCTACATATGAGAAGAATTCAAATATATCTATCTTTCCTATATGCTCTACAGGTATACCTATCTCCTTGATGAGAGTCCCCAATATATCTCCTGGGCGTAGCTTGCTCTTTTTGCCACCACTTATAGATATCGTGGTATAGTCCGCCTCCATGCTGTATCTATTGTCTACTCTTAGCTTAGATAGAGATAAGTATTTGATCTCTGTCGAAAACTCTTGTAGCTTCTCTCTACCTCTGTGGGTCAGTAGGGTGATAGCTATACCATCTCTGCCTGCTCTAGCTGTCCGCCCTATCCTATGGGTGTAGGTATCGCTCTTATATGGGATATCATAGTTTATGACTAGGGATATATCTTTGACATCCAATCCTCTGGATGCTACATCTGTAGCTGCAAGTACTCTAGTGGAGCCGTTGGCAAATTTGAGTAGTGTCTCATTCCGCTCTCTCTGGTCGAGATCTCCCTGTAAGTCTGATGCACTAAATCCTCTATCTTGCAAAAAGTCAGCCACCTCTATAGTCTCAGCTTTTGTATTACAAAAGAGTATGGCTCTCTGCGGTTTGTACGATTTGAGGATAGAGAGTAGAGTATCTTGTTTGCTATCATGTGATACTTCAAACGCCAACTCTTCTATGGCACTATCTCGAAGTATCGTATCGACCTCTATCATGGTAGGCTCTTTTAATATCTCCTTTGCCAACTTCTCTATATTTGTTGGATAGGTAGCAGAAAAGAGCATACTGTGTCTATCTCTAGGTAGATTTGATATGATCTTTTTGATCTCATCATAGAAGCCCATATCTAGCATGCGATCAGCTTCATCTAATACTAGCTTTTTGATCTCTTTGAGTTCTATGGTTTCACGAGATAGGTGGTCTTGTAATCTACCAGGTGTCCCTATGATGATGTGAGCCCCTCTGTTTAGTGAGGATATCTGGGGAGCCATAGCTGTACCGCCACAGAGTGTGATGATCTTTAGGTTTTCTCTATATCTAGCGAGGCGGCGAAGCTCTTTTGCTACTTGGTCTGCTAGCTCACGAGTAGGAGAGAGTATCAATGCTTGTGGATTGTAGCTCGTAGTATCTATGCTATCTACAGTAGGTATGCCAAAAGCTGCTGTCTTTCCTGAGCCTGTCTTTGCTTGTGCTATAATGTCTTTGCGATCTAGGAGTAGAGGTATCGTAGCCTCTTGTATGGGTGTCATGGTCTCATAGTCTAATTGGTTGAGATTTTCTATGATCTGTTCTGAAAGTTTGGTGATAGTATCAAATCTACTCATTTGTAGTTGCCTTATGGTATCGTGAAGTTATGAGGTGTGAGCTTTTATTTAGGAGCCTCCCAAAACAATTCTACCCATTTCACTTGTCACATTGGTAGTTTTGTTCTCGTGCAATTCCTTATGGAGTTTTTGTCTGCGGAACTTTCTTGTGTGAAGTTTTTCCATGAGAGGTTTCTCGCGGAAGACTCTCACCCGCGAGAAATATCTATGATCTAGACTTTTTATATTCCAATATCATCTGTAGTGCTTCATCTTTCAATAAAAGCTTCTCTTTTTTTATAGTCTCCAACTCGGCATCCGATAGGCGTGATCTACCTTCGTTTGCATCTTTTGCTTTTTGGTCAAGTTCGTTGTGTTTTTCAAAAATCTTGACGAAGTGTGCATTCTCTTGTTTTAGCTCTATTATCTCGTCTCTATATTCGTGTAGCATCTCTTGCTCCTTTAGTTATCTGTTTTATGTATTTTATCTTGTTTGTCTTTAGATATGAGTTAGTATTTTATCTTTCACCATAAAATAGTATAAATTAGTAGGTAGATGTGGTATAATACGCCCCAAATCAATTAGGATATGTAGATGATAAAAAAGTTAATAATACTACTGATACTACTACAAGGATGGGCTATGAGTGAAGGTGTGAAGATGATAGAGGTGAATGGCACCAAAGTGCCTATGGTGTTTGAGAAGAGTAGCTTTCTGCCACTTGTATCTATGCAGATAGTTTTTCGAGATAGTGGAGCTATATCTGATACCAAATCAGGTCTAGCCGTACTCTCTGCTAAGCTACTATCAGAAGGCACAAAGAGTGATGGTAGCGTAGGGTTCGCCACAAAGCTTGAAAATCATGCCATACATTTATCTGCATCTGCTGGCAATGAGACATTTACTATCACGCTAAGCTCACTCAAAAGCGAGTTTGAGAAGGGCATATCACTACTCAAATCACTACTCAAGGAGCCCAACTATACGAAGGAGACCACAGAGAGGGTCAAAAAGAAGCATATAGGGTGGCTCACACAGCAGGAGAGCAATTTTGATTATATAGCCTCCTTGGGACTCAAAGAGACACTATTTGCAGGCACTCCATTAGGCAGAGCTAGGGCAGGTAGTATGAGTAGCATAGAGTCTATCACACTTGATGACATGCGAGGTTTCATCTCTAGCCATTTGGGTGTCAATAGTGCCATAGTCGTCATAGGTGGAGATGTGAATTCAGAAGATGCCCAGAGATATACGCGTGAAGTGATGGCGTTACTACCTATCATAAAAACAAATAAGATACCATACACAGAGGCTACTGACAAAAAGATATCGAAGATTTCTACAGAAGACACCCAACAGGCATATATCTACTTTGGAGCTCCATTTGATCTCAAATATAGTGACCCAAAACAGTACATATCTAAAGTAGCCAACTACATACTTGGTGGTAGTGGGTTTGGTAGTAGACTTATGGAGGAGATCCGTGTCAAGCGAGGATTGGCATATAGTGCATATAGTAGATTTATAAGCAACAGATCGACAGCATATCTGTCAGGCTACCTGCAGACAAAGCTAGAGAATGAAAAAGAAGCCAAGAAGCTAGTCATAGAGATCATAGAGAAGTTCACAAAAGATGGCGTGACACAAAAAGAGCTAGATGCTGCCAAAGAGTTCCTCATAGGCAGTGAACCACTCAGAAACGAAAAACTCTCGCAACGACTAGACAGAGCATACAACGAATACTACTACGACAGACCTCTAGGCTACCATAAAGAGCAACTAAAACAGATAGAGTCACTAACACTAGATGAGATCAATAACTTCATAAAGTCCCACAAAGAGATCACAAACCTCAGCTTCTCCATAGTAACTGCCAAGAAATAAAAGGTCATAACCCCTATCATTTATTCGCATTTTTGATTTCCACTATTTGGATATATAGAGACGATAGGGGTCTGGTGATTTGTGATGCGTGGAGCGTAGCGGAATGCATTATGAATAACCTGACCTCGGCTACACTTATTTGGGTGTTTTTCGACAGCCTACACTAAACCCCTGCCGTTTTGCTTGTATCATCACTAACCAGCAGTAAATATA
>WFMX01000096.1 GCA_015488875.1 Campylobacterota bacterium
ACAGCTTTTGATATGCTGTCAACATGAAGCTAATCTTCCTCATATGATTGCCGAAAAGTCCTAATAATGGGGCTTAAATGGATAAATTTTTTCTGTCTACAAAAATTTATCTGCATATTTCATAGTTTGATAAGCCCCTAAAATAGGCATATAAAGAAGTATTATTAAATACCTTATCTCTTATAACATAATTTTACTTTTAAAAGATAAAAATCACTCAAACACCGCACCTTGCCTAAGATTGGACCATCAATCTATGATATATAGTGCGACTTCATCAGCTAGGAAGAGATCGCTGTTTTTGTATCTATCTCTGTCTAAAGATAACTTGCCTTTGGATACTAAAAAATCAGCTCTCTTTCGCATGTCGTCACTCAACATAGCTTTCTCTACGCCTATATCACTTCGGAGACCTAGAAATATATTCTCTGTCAATATCTCTTGGGGAGTTAGTATCTCCGTGGAGATATCTAGTGGTGAATTGATGTATCTATCTATATCACTCTGAGGATAGTAGCGTCTATCTCGTAAAAAACCGACTGCACCTGCACCTGCACCTATGTAATCTTCAAGTCTCCAGTAGCCCTGATTGTGTCTGCTATGATATCTGCCGAAATTTGATATCTCGTAGTGATCAAAACCTCGACTAGTGATAGCATCAGCTACAAAAAATGCCAACTCGTCATCACTCTGCCGTACCTCTGGAGTCTTTGCAAAAGCAGTATGAGGCTCTATGGTGAGTTCATACGCTGATATGTGATCTATGGGTAGAGATAGTGCAGTATCTATGTCGTGTTTCAGTAGCTCTTTGGTATCGCCCCTATAATTGTAGATGATATCTAGCGATATATGCTCTATGCCCAATGATTTGGCACACTCTATCGACTCTATGGCATTTTTGGGTGTGTGGGCTCTATTGAGGGCTTTTAACTTTTTGGTGTCAAAACTTTGCACTCCAAAACTGATGCGGTTGATGCCCAAATCTCTCATCCCCTCTATCCAGAGGTTGGTTGCCGAATTTGGGTTCGCCTCTGTGGTGATCTCTGCATCTTTTTTGATATATGGACGCAGTAGCTCAAATATAGGTCTATAGAGATCTGGAACTATGGTAGATGGTGTGCCTCCACCTATAAATAGAGTATCTATAGAGCCTTCGGTAGCTCCAAACCTCTCTAGCTCATATTGGAGTTGTCTATGTAGTGCCTCCATATAAGCAACTCGTGTATCAAATTTATCGACATATGAATTGAAGCTACAGTAGTGGCACTTCGAGTCACAGTATGGAATGTGTATGTATAGAAGCATTTTATCTCTCTTTTCAAACTAGCTATAATGGCATTTTGGATAAAATAATAGCAGAAAATTATCAGAGCTACGGCTTTTGATTTGACAAATACCTAAAAAAGAAGAGTACTATGCAGAAAAGAGTAGGGTATCGCCCAAATGTTTCAGCTGTAATACTCTCTTCAAAATATCCAGATCAGTGTGAATTTTTTATCGCACATAGAAGTGACATTAAGAATGCTTGGCAATTTCCCCAAGGGGGGATAGACGAGGGTGAAACACCACAAGAGGCTCTCATGAGAGAGTTGCAAGAGGAGATAGGCTCCAATGATATAGAGATCATAGCCGAATATCCAGAGTGGATCACATACGATTTTCCTAATGTCATATCTAAAAAAATGTATCCCTTTAGAGGACAGACCCAAAAATACTTTTTGGTTCGTCTCAAAGAGGGTGCATCTATAGATTTAAACGCATTTGAGATACCAGAGTTTGAAGAGTATGAGTTTGTAGCATATAGAGAGTTGTTTGATAGGATTACCTACTTTAAGAGAAAGCCTTACCGTAGAGTGATAGATTATTTTATAAAAGAGGGGTTTTTATAGATGTTGATCGTACAGAAGTATGGTGGCACAAGTGTGGGTGGATTAGACCGCATAGAGAGTGTGGCAGGTCGCGTAGCCAAAGCAAAAAGAGATGGCAATAGCTTGGTCGTAGTAGTCTCGGCGATGAGTGGTGAGACCAACAAGCTAGTAGGGTATGCACAGCACTTCAGTAAGACTCCTGCCAAGAGAGAGATGGATATGCTCCTCAGTTCAGGTGAGAGGGTGACTGCTGCTTTATTGTCTATAGCCCTACAAGAGATGGGGATAGATGCCGTGGGTATGACAGGACGACAGGCTGGCATATTGACAGATATCAACCACACCTATGCGAGGATAGAGTCTATAGATACTACTACCATCAAGAGAGAGCTAGATAGTGGTAAAGTGGTAGTGGTAGCAGGCTTTCAAGGTATCAATACTACAGGTCAAGTGACTACTCTAGGTAGAGGAGGATCTGATCTATCTGCGGTGGCTATAGCTGGTGCATTGGATGCTGATGTATGTGAGATATATAGTGATGTCGATGGCATATATACTACAGACCCACGCATCGAGCCAAAGGCGAAAAAAATGGACTTCATCTCATACGATGAGATGTTAGAGCTTGCAAGTCTAGGCGCAAAGGTACTACAAAATAGATCTGTGGAGTTGGCGAAAAAACTATCTGTCAAGATAGTAGCAAAGAGTAGCTTCTCAGATGCAGAGGGTACAGTCATATCAAAGGAGAGTGAAGAGATGGAAGAGGTATTGGTGAGCGGTATCGCCTTGGATAAAAATCAAGCGAGAGTGACACTCAGGGAGGTAATGGATAGACCTGGGATCGCTGCGGAGATATTTACATCACTAGCTGATGAGCAGATAAATGTAGATATGATCATCCAAAATGCTAGTACTGATGGCACTACAAACCTAGGATTTACTATACCTAGTAGCGAGCTAGAGAGAGCTAGAGAAGTGATAGCCAACTTTAGCCATGATTATGGTGCAGTGGACTATGATGAGGGCGTATGTAAAGTATCTGTAGTGGGTGTGGGTATGAAGTCACACAGTGGCGTAGCAGCCAAGGCATTTTCTATACTTGCAAAGAACAATATAAATATAGAGATGATAAGTACTAGTGAGATAAAAGTATCTATGATCATAGATGAGAAGTATGGTGAGCTTGCTGTCCGTACACTGCACTCTGTGTATGATTTGGATAGCTGATAGATGCAAAAACTACTCAGTTGGACGCTAAATACCATCCGTCAGGATGAGTCAGATTTTAGCTGGATGGAGGAGTATAGGTATGATTGGGCTCCATTGGTGCAGAGTGCTACGACCAAGATCATATCTGGTCAGACACTACTAGTCATAACAGACAAAGAAAATCACTGGTTTGGTGACTATGTCACTAGCAAGATCAACTCCATAAGTGACAATCGTCCATTTTTGCCGATATATCTACTCAGGTCAGTATTTCCAAATCTATCCACCATTCGCAGCACCCAAGATATAGAACTACTGGAAGACATGCTAGATATCTCATACCCAAATGGATACTTCATATGGTATATAGGGAGAGGTGACCATCCATATACCAAGATAGTCTATCGTAATGATGACAACTTTATGTGGATGATGGATGATGAGGTGCAAAATAGCTTTCCACTCAGGAGTAGTGATAGACTGAGAGATATCAAGCTACTGCAACTCTATAAACTCTTCAACCAAACTATGGATGCTGCACTCTTCGGTGAACTAGATCTGGATAGCTAGGATAGTCACATATGAACCTAACTAGCAAGCTCATCATCACTCAGACGATAGGTAAAACTCTCATAGAATTAGAGAAGCTTAGGGTAGATGAGAGTATCGTAGAGATCATCACTCCACAGGTGGCGGAAGAGGCAGATGAGATCAAAGGGGAGGGTGTAGTACAGTTGAGCCATAGGAGCATCACTGAGACGAAGTCGTTTCGCCTAGATGATGCCAAGCTAGCCATAGAGAAGGCGTATGTAGCCAATAGCGTAGAGAGCGTCATCATATTGGCTAGTAGTATATTTTCTACAGAGGTCCAAAACAAACTACTCAAAGTGATAGAGGAGCCACCACCGCGTGTCTCATTCATCATTCTTACATCCTCTAAAGCGGCGATATTGCCTACCATAAGATCTAGGATGCCTGTCACTGTAGTGAAAGACCATAGAGAGCTGAAGGGGTTTGAACTCAATGTTAGAGAGCTAGATCTCGCCTCTGTCTATGAGTATATACAAAAACAGAAGAGAACTAGTAGCATAGATATGAAGCATATAGTAGAGAGGATATCGCTAGATGCTATGAGGTCACGGAAATTTGACTTGGATGAGGCTACACTACAGCTCTTTCATGACTCATATAGGGCTTTGGATATGGGTTCGCCACCGCAGTTTGTCTTGACTACACTACTCTTGAAACTGCTAGCAAAAAAGAGAAGATAGAGAGTAGAAA
>WFMX01000097.1 GCA_015488875.1 Campylobacterota bacterium
CCTGATGGATCAAAGTGCATAATGACTCTTGCCACAAGTACCACCACCATCAAAGAGGAGAACATCGCACCTATACGGAGCCAACGAAGAGATGAACCACTCAAGGCAACCAATAGAGCTACAAGTGTAGGTATAAATATGATATTTGAAAGAATTTGCTCCATTATATGCCTCCTATAGAGATAAGAATAAAGATTGAGACGAAAGATACACCCAAGATACTATATAGTACATAGTGGCGTATCTTACCATTCTGTAGCTCCGAGAATAGAGAGCCTGCATATCTGTAGCCATAGACTGAACCATCTATAACTCCATCAAACCCTAAACGATCCACTACCCTGTCTAAAAATAGACTAGTCACTCTTAGTGGTTTCACAAATAGATACTCGTAGATCTCATCTACATAGAACTTATTGGCTATAATCTTCTGTACACCCAACAGCTCTATAGTATGTATATGATCTCTTTTGACAAATAACCTATATGCAATCCACATACCTGATAGGCCCATCAGAGTGTTGGTCATACCCAAAATATACTCTTGCATGTGCGATAAGTGCGATATGGTATCGGGAAGTGCTATAAAGGATGAAAATAGATTACTCCCGCCATAAGCCTCATTGACTCCCAAAAATCCAAGTGTAGCACTACCAAAAGCTAGTATAATGAGAGGTCTCGTCATACTATGCGGTAGTGTCTCTAGTTTCCTGCCTCTCTTTGCATCGCCATAAAATACTATAAATATCATCCTAAACATATAGAACGCTGTCAAAAATGCTGTGATTGTACCCATAGCCCATATTGTGTAGTGTTCCGATGAAAATGCTGCTGCCAATATGGCATCTTTGCTGAAGAAACCTGCAAATGGGGGTATACCACTAATGGCGAGTGTCGCTATAAACATAGTCACAAAAACTAATGGCATACCTTTTTTGAGTCCTCTCATCTTGAATATATCTTGCTCGTGGTGCAGAGCTAGTATGACTGCACCTGCCCCCATAAATAGTAGTGCTTTAAAGAATGCATGGGTAAAGACATGAAATATACCACTACTATATGCACCTAAACCAACTGCAATAAACATATATCCCAACTGCGACATGGTGGAGTATGCCAATATCTTTTTGATGTCATTTTGATATATGGCGATGAGTGCTGCAAAAAGTGCCGATGTTGCTCCCACGATGGCGATAAACTCTCCCACCTGCGGTATCTCATTGTACAAAAACGAAAACCTAGCTACCATATATACACCTGCTGTCACCATAGTAGCGGCATGTATGAGTGCCGATACTGGAGTAGGACCTGCCATAGCATCTGGTAGCCATACATACAATGGTATTTGTGCAGATTTACCCATAGCACCCACAAAGAGTAGTACACCTATAAGTGTCAAGAGTGAGTTGTCTACGGTAGTGATATGAATCTCAATAGATTCAAATGTATACCCACTACCTTCTAGTGCAAGAAAGAGTAGAGATAGTGCCATGATAAAACCAAAATCCCCTACTCTATTGAGGATAAACGCTTTATTTGCCGCTTTGACATTGGCAGGGTCTTTGTAGTAAAACCCTATCAGTAGATATGATGATAATCCTACTAGCTCCCATCCTACAAACATTATAATAGGGTTATCTGCGAGTATCAGAAGCAACATGCTTCCCATGAATAGATTGAAGTATGAGAAAAATTTGCCGAAGCCCTCATCACCCCTCATATAGCCTACCGCATAAAGATGTATTAGTGTGCCAACAAATGTTATGAATGAGAGCATCACTACAGTGAGATGGTCTGCCATAAATGCGACAGATATATTTAAATCACCTATAGATATCCACTCAAATAGCTTCTCGTTTAATATAGTTGAGCTACCATCTTGCAGTAGATTCCAGCCGATATTGAGAGAGATTATCATGCTCATCAATGGAGCCAATACTCCTACAGTCGCATATAGTCCAACACGATTTTTTTTGGGATTGGAGATATATACCATACCCAATATAAATGCTGATATAAATGGTATCAGAACGATAGCACTCAATGAATTCATAAAGACTCCTTAGGCTGTCTTAAGTGAGAAAAATAATCACTATCTATCGTTTTCTTGGCTCTTGCCAACTGGATAATCATAGCCAAAAAGACCGCTGCCTCAGCCGCTATAACGGCAAGCAGAAGTAACACTATAACCGATCCACCCATATCTCCCAAGAGACGCGAGAATGTGACCAATATCAAGTTGATAGCACTCAGCATCAACTCTATAGAGATATATACTGCAAATAGATTGCGGCGACTCATGACACCTATCAACCCTATACTAAAGAGTAGTGTAGCCACTAAAAAAAATGGTTCTTGACTCATATCTCGGACTCCTTTCTAGCTATAACGATAGCCGCCAACATGGCAGCTAAAAGCAATACAGACAGTATCTCAAATGGTAGTACCCAGCTACTGAATAGCTCTCCACCTATAACCTTAAGTGTACCATATCCATCTACTGTCTCTTGAAACTTTCGATTCACCATAGTCAATGTCTTGTAGATCAACAGTGATATAGGCGAGACAATAAGTGCAGATATAACTATCCATCGTATCTTGTTTGGCTCTTCTGGTAAGTTATCTCTCTTTAGATTTATGGTGGTTACGGCTATCAACGAAAGAACTACTACTGCTCCTGCCGATATCATAATCTGTGCAAGAAATAGGAAGCTATTCTCTAGCAGTGCAAACAATCCTGCCATAGCAAGCATAGCAATCAAAAATCCAAAAGCATTCAAAACAATCTCTCTACTTAAAAGCACCATTAACGCTCCGCCAATCAAAAAGAGTGACAATATGGCAAATATACTATTTTCTAGCACGACTATTCTCCTCTCCGAAAACACCCTTGTGTTTAAGCAACTGATCTCTCTCCAAGACGAAATCCTCTCTACTGTTACCAATGAGAGAGAAGATACCAGTATCCATACGGATAGCGTCACAAGGGCAAGCCTCTACACAGTAGCCACAAAATACGCACTCTAGCGTATCTATGGCAAATCTACTAGGCATCTTTTCATCCTTACCATCATTTCGCTCTGTAGCCTCTATAAATATGCAGTTTGATGGGCAGGCAGTAG
Source organism: Campylobacterota bacterium (assembly GCA_015488875.1). Taxonomy (GTDB): domain Bacteria; phylum Campylobacterota; class Campylobacteria; order Campylobacterales; family Sulfurovaceae; genus SZUA-451. The sequence goes on from WFMX01000097.1 coordinate 3,123, forward strand.
CACACATGAAGCATGCCACACATGCCATAGTGTCATCATCCCGATGTGTCAACCTATGCAAACCTCTATATCTCTCTGTGATATCTGTAGGCTGTTCCTCTGGATACTCTAGTGTATCTACGGCATTGCTATCTGCGACATTGTCAATGAGGTGCTTGAATGTAATCTTCATACCATTATATATGGCAGGTAGATATAGCCTATCTTTAAACTCTCTTCCATGTCGTGGTACGACTTTGATATTTTTCCCCATCATGAAACTCCTACTACGACTATGGCTGTGATAAATAGATTGACTAGAGATAGAGGCAAGAGATATCTCCACCCCAGATCTTGCACTTGGTCATATCTAAACCTAGGAAGAGTCCATCTCACCAAAATAAAGAAGAGGTTGAATATCATAAGCTTAACTACAAATACTACTATCTGTAGCAGCATCACGGCTATAGATGTACCCAACACTGCATCTTGTGCGGAACTTAAATATACCAATATCACTTCGACCACAAGTGTCATGACTACCATGACGATACTCAACACTTTTGCTTCAAACTCTCTACTGCCATCACTGATGACTGTAGGGCGGACGGCATTGTTTTTGTACATCCACTCTATGACAAAATAGACCACTACAGGCATCACGACCATTATTGCCCATGCAAAATATCTAAAATTCTCTATCAGCATCTCTGTAGATACCCATGGTAGCTGATAACCACCAAAAACCATAGTGATGATAACTGCACTAGCTGTATTCATAGCGACATACTCACCCATGAAGTACATAGCAAACTTCATAGCTGTATACTCCGTCATATAGCCTGCCACTATCTCACTTTCGCCCTCAGATACACTAAAAGGAGCTCTGTTGGTCTCTGCAAATAGTGCTATGATGAGTATGATGGCACCTAGTGGCTGTACCACTATACCCCAAGCAGGAAGAAAGCCGAGAACTGTACCGCTTTGCCAAGCTACCATAGCATTGAAATCAATACTATTGTAGGTAATCACAAATGCCAATACGCTCAGCCCCAATGGTAGCTCATAACTTATCATCATAGAGCCAGCACGAGATGCACCCAATAATGAGTATTTGTTATGACTCAGCCACCCACCAAAAAAAATCCCTATCACACCTACTGCACCGATAGCCAAATACCAAAGCACACCATACTCTACAGGTAGGGCTTGTATCTTTAGAGACTCTCCTGCTATGACTATATTGTCCGCAAATGGTATCACCATAAAGGCCAGTAGTGCCGCTACGAATGTGATCATAGGTGCGAGGATAAATAACCATCTGTGGTCCTTGATATGAGATGGATAGTACTCCTCTTTGAGTACTAGTTTCACCACATCGGCAAAGGATTGAACCACACCACCAAATCTAAAGCCACCTACATTTGTACGGTTAGGTCCTAGTCTATCTTGTATTAGCCCTGCACCTCTCCGCTCTAGCCATACCAATACTGGTATCATGAGCAGAGCTAGCAATGCACCGAGTGCGAACGATACGATAGCTATGATTATAGCTGCTAGTGTCATACTTCACCTCCTATGTCGGCTCTGCTGAGTATTGATATCCACTCCGATACTGTAGCGACTGGCTCACTGCACTCCAAGACTCTATCTGAGAACTGCTCTATGCCGTCTTCGTTGATGATTTTACCACTACTTTGGAGATATGAGGCGAGTGGCAACACTATATCACTCTTGCCACTATCGCTATGAGTACGCATAGATATGGTATGCTCTGCCTCTATACTCTTCGCATCAGGATGGTTAAAATCTATCAATAACGATATCTTCTCGTCTGGAATTTTATCTGCTATAGATAGCATCTCTACCCCTTTTGCATTAGATGCCCTCATAGATGAACGCAACCAGTCGTCTCCAAACTCCTCATCTACATATGACTCCATAGGTGTATAGAGCTTGGCACCTATACTATCTGCATATGAGATTATCTTCTCTAGCTCTTCTATGTATAGATTTGCATCGGCTAAAATGACTATATTTTCACTGCTTTTTAGTAGAGTGTCATATCTTCCTAACACTTCGCCCAAAGTAGCCTCCCTACCATCTATCTCCATAAATTCTTGTCTCTCCTCTTGGAGTGACTTGTAGCTCAATCTACCCTCATCACAGATGAAGTGACCATTGACCTCATCGTTTCGTCTTGGTCTGAAACGATATATCTTCTCATCTTTATATTTGAGCTTGTTGTGATCTACATAGATATTGCATCCCTTTGCACACCCTTGACATATAGATGGTGTAGAGGTGAGAAACCAAACTCTCTGCGCAAATCTGAAATCCTTGCTAGTCAACGCACCCACAGGGCATAAATCTACAACATTCATAGCGTATGGATTGTCTAGTTTTTTACCTGGCATTGTAGATACCCTAGCGTGATCTCCTCTACCTATGATACCTAGCTCATGTGTCTTTGTGATATTGGATGTAAATCGTGTACATCTAGCACACAATACACATCTCTCCTGGTCTAGCATGACACTACTGCCCAGGTCTATATGCTTCTCGTGCTTTACCTTCTCTGCTACATCTATCTTGGAGTCATAGAGTCCATAATCCATGTAGAAGTCTTGCAGTTTGCACTCACCTGCTTGGTCACATACTGGACAGTCTACTGGGTGGTTGACGAGTTCAAGCTCTAGTACATCTCTATGTACGCCATCTATCATCTCGCCCTTTGTCTTGACTATCATATTATCTTTGATAAGCGTATCACATGCTATCTGTGGTCTCTTCTGACCCTCTATCTCCACCATGCACATACGGCAATTACCATCCGCACCCAATGCTTCATGGTAACAAAAGTATGGTACTTTCAAATCATTTTTTATCAATAGGTCTATCAATAACGAACCCTTGGTGGCACTATATATCTGCCCATCTACAATGATATCTATCGACTTCATATCGCAACCTTTGCTTCAAACTCATCGCGGAATTTGCTGATAAAACCACGGATAACTATAGCTACTGCTGGAGCAAATACACATATAGTCTTGCCATCCATGATATCTGCTAGAGATAGTAGCTTCTCTATATCTTCTCTACTACCCTCTCTACGCAACACCCTAGCCAATATGGTATCGCTCCACCCTGTACCCTCACGACAAGGAGTACACTGTCCGCAAGATTCATGACGATAAAACTCTAGTAGATTTTTGAGGGCCACCACCATATCAGTATCCTCATCCATTACAATCATACCGCCTGTACCTAGTGCCGATCCTGCAACTCTCATATGCTCATAATCCAACGATGCACACTCCACCTCATCAGCAGTAAGTACCGCAGTAGATGCACCACCTGGGATAACCGCCTTTAGTCTCTTGCCACCTCGCATGCCACCACCGTAGTGGTTGATATAATCCATCATTGGTGTGCCAAACTCAGCCTCATATACCCCTGGCTTCTCCACATGTCCACTCATCGCAAAGAGTAGAGTGCCTGGACTTCTATCGGTACCAAATGCTCTATAGCCATCTGCTCCATGTTTGATAATATATGGTACTGAAGCTATAGTCTCTACATTGTTTACAAGTGTTGGATTGCCAAAGTACCACTCAGGCTCTTTCTGCTTTGGTTTCAATCTAGGGTGTCCCCTCTTCCCCTCCATCGACTCCAATAGTGCAGATTTTTCACCACATATATAAGCTCCCGCACCACGATGTATAGTGATATCTACTCTATAATCCTCATCCATCACACTACTGCCCAATATACCAGCTTCGTATGCTTCATCTATCGCCTCTTGGAGTATCTTTTGAAACTGATAATACTCTC
>WFMX01000098.1 GCA_015488875.1 Campylobacterota bacterium
GCTATAGCTATAGCGATATCCTCATATCTCACCTACCTCTCATACCTACAATACATCAAACCTAGTAAAGGCTTGGAGCTTCCTCTATTTTTGGAGAAAGTATCATCTACACTTGACACTATAGATGGAGAGAGATTGCCTACTGTTTCATATCTAGCGACTGCGGACAAAACGAGCTTCAAAAATATGAAAAAAGCTCGATCAAATACAGACAAGATATTGATAGATCTAAATAGCATCATAAAAGCAAATGCTTCTCTTGAACCATATTCACAATATATCAAAGACATAAATAACCAATTGCAAATCACGAGAGAGAACATTGACAACCTAAGTGAAGATGAGATCAACATACTTTTTGATGGCTATCATGGAAAAGTTTTTTCTCTTTTTGATCGAATGCTGGGTGATGTCACGCTAGATCAAAGCTCTAAAGCCTTGACAAGTTATCTGTCGACATACAAAAACATAGTGGAGTTGAGAGAAAATGCCGCCACAGAAAATAATATAATATATCTATCTCTCCTAAAAAAAGCCCCTATGGACTACAGAGTAAAGACGATTTGGGAACAGTTGACAGCGAAAGATGTACCACCAAAATTTGATGATCTCTACAACGCTGTATTGGCAGTAGATCTTCGTGCCGTTATGTCAGCAGAAGCATATACAGACATCCTTGCTAGCCACAGAGAAGACATAGAAGAAAATTCACAAAGTGGTGAATATACCATCTCAACGATTGCTTGGCTAGATAGCATAGATGAGAAGATGCATTACTATACTACTATAGAAAAGAAACTTCTTTCCAATACAAAAAAGACAATTGAAGATAGCTTTTCCAAATCAAAAACTATGTTGATATCTCTAGGTTTGATATCTCTATTGCTATTGAGACTCCTATTTAAGATCATATCGGTGCGTAAAGAGTTGAACAAAAACAAAAAACTCTATACAGATACACTTCGAGACATAGAGCTGGTCTTTGATGAAAATCAGCAGGTGAAACTCAAAAGACTCATAGAGAGTGGCAATCTAAATCTCATATATAAGTTTCTGATACAAGCGATACAAGATGCCAATACCACAAAAGATCTCTTTCTAGCAAGCATGTCTCATGAGATCAGAACCCCTCTCAACGGTATAGTCGGCTTCACGCAGTTGCTCAAAGAGACAGAGATGAATGAAGAGCAGCAAGAATTTCTCACAGTAGTAGAAAAGAGTTCCGATCACCTCCTGAGGATAGTCAATGATGTACTTGACCTCGCGAAGATAAAAGCCCAAAAGATAGACCTAGAGTATATACCATTTGATCCTATAGACTACTTTGAGGCGGCGGTTGAGTCTTATGCTGGTAAGGCATTTAAGGAAAATATTGACTTTACTGTTTTCGTAGATCCTACCTTGCCGACACTACTGATGGGTGATCCTACAAAGATATCGCAAATCATAGTCAACCTCATAAGTAATGCCATCAAGTTCACACCAGAGCATGGAACAGTCAGCGTAAGGATAGAGAAACAGTATGACAAAAATGATAAAATAAAAATCAAGTTTTCAGTAGAAGACACAGGCATAGGTATCACAAAAGATCAGCAAAAAAATATATTTGATGCATTTTCGCAAGCTGATGTAAGTACTAGTAGAAAATATGGTGGTACAGGTCTAGGGCTATCCATATCTGGCAAATTGATAGATGTAATGGGAGGCAATCTCAGCATCACAAGTGTTCAGGACAAGGGTTCTACATTTTTCTTCTCTATAGAGTTAGATAAGGCTGAAGATGGCAAAGATAGAGTAGTGGACAATATGAACAATAGAAAGATAGGAATACTCAATCCTCACACAGGCGATGAATACATCATCAACAAAAATCTAGAAGTATATGTAGCGTATACGGGTGCAACAGTCACGCACTATACCAATGAGACGCTAGAGCGTGCAAAGAGCATTGGAAATATACCTGATATACTATTTATAGACCATAAGTATAGAATGAGGGGTGATGAGTTAGAGGAGGTGCTAGATATAGATAGCAAAGTAATTGTACTTACTACTGGTGACCAAAAGAAAAATCTATTGAAGTATGGTATGTCGATAGAGAAACTACTATACAAGCCAGTGACATTCAGTAAGACAATAAAAGCCCTAAGCAACAAAAAAGAGGTAATGGAGAGTACAAAAGCGTATCACTTTGATAATCTCAGTGTACTGGTAGCAGAAGATAATACCATAAATCAAAAGTTGATCATCAATATCCTGAGTAAGATGGGTATAGATGTAGATATAGCCAACAACGGTCAAGAGGCACTAGACAAACGAAAAGAAAATACATATGACATAATATTTATGGATATAGAGATGCCTATCATGGGCGGTATAGAAGCCACTGCAAAGATAATGAGTTACGAGAGGAACAGCCAAGTAGAGCATACTCCTATCATAGCCTTGACAGCCAATGCCCTCACGGGTGACAAAGCTAAATATATCGGTGTCGGCATGAACGGTTACTTAGCAAAACCGATCAACCTAAACGAACTCAGAAAACTATTTAAAGAGTACTTTGAGGATAGGATCACAGAGGTATAGCTGCACAGTTCATGTAGAGCCAGACAAATGATGCACTCTTCGGACAAATGGTAAATGGTAGGGGTCTGGTGATTTGTGATGTGTGGAGCGTAGCGGAATGCATCATGAATAACCTGACCTCGGCTACACTCAACACCGTTATATCTCAGTCTAGGTCGAACAATTTCTATACGAGGACACAGCTTCCGTTCGCTTCGCTCACGAAACCAATGTCCCCTAACTGTATCGTTTCTATATATCTAAATAGTGGAAACAGATATAGTAGATAAATTGTGCTTTTTCAACAGGCTAAGTCTGGTGATTTATGATGCGTGGAGCGTAGCGGAATGCATCATGAATAATCTGACATCAGCTACACTGTCAAGTTGAGGATTTTATTTACTATCTTTTGATAATTTATCTACCATCTTTATGCTATCTAAAGCATTGGTAAGTATCTGCTTTGTGGATGTGAGTGGTTTCATCCTGAGATTTGTATCTTTTTTGTCGAGACTCTCATCCATGAGAACCTCCATCACTTCCCTCTCTAGCTCTGCATATATCTCATCTAGTTTACTCTCTATAAAATCTATATTCATCCTATACTCCTATCACTATTTTGCTTTTGGTCTGAATGCTTTGATGACACTCTCATCTGTCTGCATATATCCACCACCTATCAGATCTATACAGTATGGTACAGCAGGAAAGACAGCATCTAGGCACTCTCTGATGGATTTCGGCTTACCTGGTAGATTGATGATGAGTGACTTTTGGCATATACCAGCTGTCTGACGCGAGAGTATAGCAGTAGGGACAAACTCTAAGCTCACAGCTCTCATCTGTTCACCAAATCCTGGTAGAAGCTTGTCACATACTGCTTCTGTAGCTTCAGTAGTGACATCTCTAGGTGCTGGACCTGTACCTCCCGTAGTCACTATGATGTCGCATTCCATTGTAGCCAACTCCCTGAGAGTCTCTTCTATCAGCGGTTGTTCATCTGCTATGCATCTATACTCATATTCACACTTATTTTGCAGATACTCTCTCATAGTATCCATGATAGCCACACCTGATATATCTTCATATATACCAGCACTTGCTCTATCACTAGTAGTGACAACACCTATCTTTATCTTATCCATCTATTTTCCTTATGTTATTTCTTATCATTCTCTTTTGATGGCATTATAGCACAACAATCACTTCATGTGATGAAAGTTGATCAAAATTTAAGCAGTCCAAATCTACGGATAAACTGCTGATCTATGTCTATCAATCCTCTGCCTTGTAGTGAATCCAACACCTCTTTGGTGCATAGTGTATCGCCTGGCCACTCTCTGTCAAATCCATCCACTTCACTTTTGTTGGTAGCATCTACTGTTATGAATGGCTCTAGTGATATATCTCTTTGTGCATCTATGTTGTTGACTACTCTCCATACTAACATATATGGATCATCTATATCATTATTGGCTCTATCTACTATGATGAGCAGTTTGATATGCTTCGTCAAACCATAGAACTTCTCTAAGTCTTCTTTGATGGATTTGCTCTTATCTATTGTGATGATAGTGATAGGGTTTTTTGTATCTGTATAGTATTGTCTTAGATCTACTATAGAATCATCTATATCTTTGAAATGACCCAAAAGCTCACTGTCACTCAATGGCAATTGGACACTATGCACTACCATATCACCTGTGGCATCTACTCCTAGCTTACCACCTACAAATTGCTCTGATGATGAATGGTCAAGG
>WFMX01000099.1 GCA_015488875.1 Campylobacterota bacterium
ATAATTTTATAGGCTCTTCTTTCTATTGGTTAATTAAATATTATTTTAATCATCATTTAATCTTATATTATATATAATAACCTCTAACTTCCAACACAATATTATTATGCTATAATATATTCTAATAAAACAAGGAGTAACACTCTATGGTAATTAAAAAATATATCTTTGTGGTAGCCATGACGGCTGTACCGCTTTTTGCAGGTCTTGAGAACTTGACTCTAGGTCAAGCGATCAAAATGACAAAGCACGACAACTTAGAGGTGAAGATATCCAAGTTTGAAGAGCAGATGAAATCATATGAGCTAGATGCAGTAGTGGGAATGAACTATGGTAAATTGGATCTGACTTTCAACGCTATGAGATCAAATGATGCTCTCAATGTATTTGGATTTAAGCTAATGAGTCGAGAGGCAAGCTTCGGAGACTTTGGATTTAGTGAATTTTTGGGTGGCATAGGCAATGTCATGCAAGCGGCAAATGGCGACTTCGGTGCCTTCTCGAAAATGATGTCAGATGCTTCATCACAGGCACAGATGCTCTCTACCCAACCAAAAGATCTCAATTTCCCTCAGGCGAGAAACAACTTCCAAACCAAGGTAAGCTATCAGATACCTATATATACTGGTGGCAAACTAACAGAGTATGCCAATATCACAAAAGCTTTATATCGAATGAGCAAGATGGATACAAGCAAGGTGATAAATGCCAAAATCTTTCAAGTTAAAAAGACCTTTTATGATATCTCACTAGTGAGTAACTATATCTATAATCTCCAAAAGATTATAAAAAACATAGATAAGCTAGAGGGTATAGTAAACTCTATGAAGAGAGAGGGTTATGCACAAGATGTCGATGTACTAGAGGTGCAAGCGAGGAAAGCAGAGGCACAAAATCTATACAATCAAGCGAAATTAAACAGAGCATTAGCTTATCAATTTTTATCTTTTCTCCTCAACAAAGATGTAGCCTCTGTCAAGCAGGTGAGAGAGATGGCACCTATGCCAAAAGCAAAACTCTCCGATATCTACAGAGACAATCTAGATATCAGAAAAGCTCTACTAGGGCTAGAGATCACAAAGATGGCAATCAAAGCTGAGCAAGCAGCATACTTGCCTACTGTAGGTGGCTTTGGTGAGTATAGTAGTGCTGATGACAAAATCTTCAATGACTTCACAGCCAAAGATGCCTACACTGTAGGATTGCAAGTAAAGCTAAATATTTTCAATGGCGGCATAGATAAGGCCAATATAGAGAAGGCAAAAGTAAAAAGTATGCAGACGAGAGAGCAGGTAGAGCTAGCAAAGAAAGGTATAGCACTCAAGGTAAAACAACTTGAGACTGAGATATTGAGCCTTGACTCTGACCTCAAAAGCTATCAGACACAGCTGAAGTTCTCCAAAAAGGTCTATGCAAGTTATCAAGGTAGATACAAAGAGGGTATCGTCTCTATAAGTGATGTACTCATCAAGCAGTCCAAAGAACTAGAGGTTCTTTTGAAGCTACAGACAGTGAAAAACAAGAGAAATACCAAAGTATTTGAACTAAACAGTATATTAAATCCAGGAGATTATCTATGAAACATTTCAAACTAAAAAAGGTTTTGACAAGTGTCGTGTTGTTAGCTTCTGTCAGCAACCTTTTGGCAGCACCAGCAGTACCGACTATGACAAATATGGAGTTGAGTGGTAGTATAGTATCGGATAACCAAAAGATGATGACAAGTCGCTATATGGGATATGTCAAAAACATGGCTGTGACAGAGGGTGACATAGTCAAAAAAGGTCAACTGCTATATGAGATAGACTCCAAAGAGATAGAGTCGGCAGAGAGACAAGTCGACCTAGCAGTATCTCAGGCGAGACTAGCACTACAGATGAACAGAAATCAATATGATAATGTAGTCACAAACCTAGCGAGACACAGAAGACTCTTCAAGAAAAAGATGGTATCTAAGTATGAGCTAGAACAGCTAGAGCTAGCAGCCAAAAATATGAAAGATATGATCAAGATTGCAGATGAGCAGGTCAATCAAGCACTAGCCAAGAGAGAAGAGGTACTAAATCAGTACCAATACCTCAAAGTAGCAGCACCAAATGATGGTGTCATAGTAGCCAAGAAGCTCAATGAAGGTGAGATGGCTATACCTGGCATGCCTGCGTTAGTCTTGACAGATCTCAGTAAGCTCAAAATAGTCGCAGAGATAAGTGAGAATGATTTGAAATATATTGGGCTCAAAAAGAGTGTCAAAGTCATTGTGCCATCTATAGGGCTAAAGTCTAGTGGATACATAAGTGCTATCATACCTAGCTCCAACCCTATGACTCACAAATTTAAGATCAAAATCACTTTTGACTACAAGGATGTTTCAGTCTATCCAGGCATGTACGCCAAGATATTTATCCCACTATCAATGGATAAAAAATGAAAAATATAGAAGATTATGAAGTCACCGACTATGCGGGTACTCTCGCAAAGGGCTTTCTAAAGAATCCCTTGACCGCAGTATTGGGTGCTTTTCTACTCATCATGGGCTATCTCGCACTAGAGGTGATGCCTAGAGAGGAGGATCCTCAGATAGCCATCAGCGGTGGTTCGATCATGGTGGTGATGCCAGGTGCTTCACCTAGAGAGGTCGAAAACATCATCGTCAACCCACTAGAGAGAAAACTTCGTGAAGTCAAGGGTATAGAACATGTATATGGCATGTCCATGGACAATGTAGGTATAGTCAATGTCATGTACCATATAGGTGAGAACAGAGAAGACTCCAACCTAAAGCTATATGACAAAGTGATGCAAAATATGGACTTGATGCCAAAAGGTGTCATGCAACCACTCATAAAACCTTTTGATATAGATATAGATATCCCTATCGTGACAGTGGCATTTTATCCAAAAGAGGGTAGCAAGGTTGGAGATATAGAACTCTTTGACAAAGTACGCCATCTACAGCAAAAGATAAACGCGATAGATAATGTAGCCAAAACCACTCTCAAAGGTGTACACAAACAGCAATATAATGTAGAGGTAGATATGGGTAAACTATCGGCATATCACCTCTCTATGGGTCAGATCATGAAATCGGTACAATCTATAGCAGTCGATGTGCCAGATGTCAAAGGCAAAACCAAGAGCAATAAAATAGTCATGTTTGGTGTCAAGAATGCCATAGAGAATGTAAGAGATGTGGGCAATGTCATAGTGGCACAATACATGGGTTCTCCTATATATCTCAAAGATGTAGCGACAGTCACAGACAGTATAGATATACAAAACTTCAAGAGTGTTTTTATAGACAAGAGGTCAGATACTAATGCTACAGTCATGGAGCCACAAAAAAAACAGATCACCCTCACGGTAGCAAAACTAGCAGGCACAAATGCCGTCTTTGTGGCAGAAGATGTGGTCGAGCTACTCAAAGAGCATGAGGATGAGTTCAACAGAGAGGGGATAGGATATCTCATCACTAGAAACTATGGCGAGAGAGCCAACGAAGCAGTAAACGAGTTGATGCATCACCTAGTGATCACTATCATCATCATCGCCATCATGCTTATATTTGCACTTGGCTGGAAAGAGTCCATTATCGTCACCTTTACAGTGCCTGCCATTTTGGCAATCACACTATTTATCGCATATATGACTGGACAAACCATTAACAGGATCACACTCTTTGCATTTTTGTTATCCCTAGGTCTACTAGTAGATGCCGCCATCATCGTGATCGAAAATATACACAGGCACTTACACTCACACGAGGTAGATGACAGAACTATGGAAGAGTTACTAGTAGAGGCTACAGATGAGATAGGGGCTCCTACCAATGTGGCAACACTAGCTATCATCCTCACTATGGTACCCATGGCATTTGTGGGTGGTATGATGGGGTCATTTATGAAGCCTATACCTTACAATGTACCTGTGGCACTAGTGGCATCACTATTTGTAGCGTATATATTTACACCATATCTAAGTCTCAAGCTACTCAAAAAGCCTGAGCATCACCATCACAATCCCAAAGAGAAAAAGCACGCAGATAGTACGGCTGACAAAGGAGCGAAATAATGAAAAAGTTTGAAAATTTTGTTCATAATATACTTGATAGTAAAACCAAAAAAACATTGGTGATAGTATTGACTGTTGTAGCATTCTTCGGCACTATCATGATGCTACCCACCCAGATGGTATTGGCAAAAATGCTACCTGGCAAGAGTGACAATACATTCTCAGTATATGTTGATACACCAAATGGAAGCTCCATATCCCAGACAAAGCAAGTCAGCCAATGTGTTGTAAATATGCTCAAAAAAGAGAAAGAGGTCATGAATATAGAGCTGTTTTTAGGTCAAGGCATACCATTGGACTACGCTGGTCTCGTCAAGGGCGCAGGCATGAAGCAGACTGAAAATGTCTCAGAGATATCAGTCAACCTGACAGACAAGCACGAGAGATTAGAGCCATCATTTCTGATGGTACAAAGACTTAGACCTATAATCAAAAAGCGATGTGAGATATTGGTACCCAAGACTACTATCAAGTTAGTAGAACAGCCAGCAGGTCCTCCAACACTAGCATCGATAGTCGTAGAGGTATATGGTGATGATGTAAAACAAAGCAGAAAGATATCTATGAAAGTAGCAGACATATTGGCACAGACAGAAGGGCTTGTCGATGTAGATATCATGGCGGATGATATATATAGCAAATTTGAACTCATACCAGACAAAGAGAAGATAGCTAGAAGTGGACTCAGCGTAGAGCAAGTAAACAACATCATCTATCTGGCATTTCAAGGCATGGTGATAGCTCATAAAAATTCCAAAAACTCCCCAGATCAAATACCTATATTTTTGGTTCTAGATAAAGATACAAAAAGTCTAAATAGCCAAAGAGAGGAGTCACTAAAGAGCAAGCTTACATCTCTAAACCTTATGAATATGAAAGGAATGATGGTACCACTAAGTGAAGTGGTTATGATCCGCGAAGTACCATCAAATCCTATGATAATGCATAAAGATTTAGGACGAATGATCAATGTCATAGCGGAGACTGATATGGTATCTCAGCTCTATCCGCTACTTGAAGCGAGAGATACGATGATAGAGGCTTTTTCTCAAGATTATAATGTCACGAAAGAGCCAGGTATGTCTACATACATGTTCGACCTTCATCTCCAAGATCCAAAAACAGGTGAGAAGTATCTGATTCGTTGGGACGGAGAGATGAAAGTAAGTCTTGATACATTTAGAGATCTAGGTGGTGCATTTATCGCCGCATTGATACTGATATTCTTGCTATTGGTAGTTTATTACAAGAGTTTTGCACTCAGCGGTATCATACTACTAGGTTCATTTTTGTCACTCATAGGTGTCATATTGGGTCATTGGGTTGCCAACTTTTTCACTAGTGAGACATTCTTCTTGACTGCCACCTCTCTGATAGGCTTCATCGCCCTGATGGGAATAAGCTCACGAAATTCACTACTGCTGATAGACTTTGCCAAGTCATTGATGACAGAGCATGGTATGGAGAAGAGACATGCTATAGCCGTAGCCGCTGCTACTAGAGCCAAGCCTATACTCTTGACTGCTGTAGCCATCATATTGGGTTCGGCACTACTAGCTAGTGACCCTGTATTTGGTGGACTAGGTGTGGCACTCATATCTGGTACAGTAGCTGCAGTATTTGTCTCGCTACTATTTGTTCCGATATTGATGGACAATTCAAAAGCGATGGATTTCAAGCCAAGTAAAAAAGCTCATCCAGGTGTCTCTATCACAAAATAAATATACCATATGCCAATTATACAGATTGGCATTACTTTAGTGGCTTGGGCGATCTATTTGGATATACAGAAACGATATGGGTCTGGGCGTAGCCTGTCGAAAAATCCCCATCAACCCACACAATCCATTTCCACTTTTTGGATATATGGAGATGCTAGGGGTCTAGTGATTTGTGATGCGTGGAGCGTAGCGGAATGCATCGCAATCGCCTGACCTCGGCTACACTGCAACACCGTTATGCTACAGCCAAGGTCGAACAATTTCTATGCGAGGATACAGCTTCCGTTCGCTTCGCTCACGAAACCAATGTCCCCTAATTGTTAGACCCCTACCATTTTTACCATCCAAAAATAAGGAATGAGAT
>WFMX01000100.1 GCA_015488875.1 Campylobacterota bacterium
GACTATATGCGATATATTAGATAGCAAAGTGCCTAGAGGTAAACCATACAGAGAGCTTATATCATTCGTCACCGACAGACCAGGACACGATGTCAGATACGCTATAGATGCCTCCAAGATAGCTAGAGAGTTAGGGTGGGAACCACAAGAGACTTTTGAGAGTGGACTAGAGAAGACTGTGCAGTGGTATCTTGACAATAAAGAGTGGTGGAGTGCAGTACAAGATGGCTCATACAAAAGAGAGAGATTGGGAGTTGGGGTATTAAAGGTATCATACTAGCAGGTGGCTCAGGTACTAGACTATACCCCATCACCAAAGGTGTCAGCAAACAGCTAGTGCCTATATATGACAAACCGATGATCTATTATCCACTTTCTGTACTTATGCTAGCAGGGATCAGGGAAGTGCTTATCATCTCTACACCTGATGACTTGCCTAGATTTGAGAAGCTTTTGGGCGATGGTTCGGACATCGGCATGGAGTTTAGCTATGTGGTACAGCCATCTCCTGATGGGTTGGCTCAAGCATTTATACTCGGTGAAGATTTTATAGGTGATGACTCTGTGGCATTGGTACTAGGCGACAATATATTTTATGGTCAAGGACTCACCAATCTACTAGCATCATCTGTCCACAGTGCTACAGTAGAGGACAAAGCGACAGTATTTGGATACTATGTAAGTGACCCAGAGAGGTATGGAGTAGCTGGTTTTGATGATGATGGAGCGGTCACTAGCCTAGAGGAGAAACCACCACATCCCAAATCCAACTATGCCGTAGTCGGATTATACTTCTATCCAAACGATGTAGTCAAAAAGGCGAAACTCGTCAAGCCAAGTGCTAGAGGTGAGCTAGAGATCACCACACTCAATCAAGATTATCTAAAAGATAAGAGGCTCAAAGTGGAGCTACTAGGTAGAGGATACGCATGGCTAGATACTGGTACGCATGAGAGCTTGTTAGATGCGTCGATGTTCATACAGACTATAGAGAAGAGACAGAGTCTTAAGGTGGCATGCATAGAGGAGATAGCCTTTGAGATGGGCTACATAGACCATGTGCAACTCACCGCACTAGCTCAACCACTAAAGAAAAATCAATACGGACAATACCTCCTCAAAAGAGCCAAAGAGGGCAAAATAGCAAGATAGTATCAAAAAGGATATATATGAATTTCATAAGAACAGATATAGAAGATGTCATCATCATAGAGCCAAAGGTACATGGTGATGATAGAGGCTATTTCGTAGAGACATTTCGCCAAGACAAACTAGAGGAGTTTTTGGGCTTCAAGGTAAACTTCTGTCAAGACAACGAATCCAAAAGTTCCAAGGGGGTACTGCGAGGGCTTCATTATCAGCTAACTCCTGCTGCTCAGACCAAATTGGTGAGAGTCATCAAAGGTCGTGTACTTGATGTAGCTGTCGATATCAGAGAGGGCAGTCCTACATTTGGTAGATTCGTATCTGTAGAGCTTAGTGGTGAAAACAAACGGCAACTATTTGTACCTAGAGGTTTTGCTCATGCTTTTGTGGTACTAGAGGATGATACAGTATTTGCTTACAAGGTAGACAACTACTACTCACCCAAAAACGATAGAGGCATAGCATTTGATGATGTCGCTATAGGTGTGGATTGGGTCATAGATAGAGAGCTACTCAAACTCTCTGACAAAGATACCAAACAGCCTCTACTCAAAGATGCAGACCTGTTTAGTTATGGAGATAAATTATATGATTGATATATTAGTCACAGGAGCCAATGGACAGATAGGCTCAGAGCTACAAGCACTTAGCAAAAGTACAGAAGATAAAAGATTTCACTTTACAGATAGAGATGAGCTTGATATCACCGATAAAAAATCTATAGAGAAGTATGTAAGCGACAAAGATATAGATATCATCATCAACTGTGCAGCATACACCAATGTAGACAAAGCCCAATCAGAGAGAGAAATAGTTTATGACATCAACCACTTAGCAGTCAAATCACTAGCTCAAATAGCAAAAGATAAGGGTATACAACTCATCCACATCTCGACTGATTATGTATTTGATGGCACAAAGCAGCAGCCCTATCTCGAAGATGACAAGCCAAATCCACAAGGAGTATATAGCGACTCCAAATATCTAGGTGAAGAGGCCATCAAGGAGATAGACCCACCATCAGCTATCATCATACGAACATCGTGGATATATAGCAGATATGGAGACAATTTTGTCAAAAGCATGATAAACCTCTCCAAAAGTAGATCATCTATAGGCGTAGTATATGATCAAGTAGGCACGCCGACCAACGGTTATGATTTGTCAAAAGCTATACTACACATCATAGATCATCAACTAGCCGACCCAGAGAGCAAAAAAGAGTCACTAGAGATATACCACTATAGCAATGAAGGGGTATGCTCATGGTATGACTATGCAAACTCCATATTTGAACTATCTGGCATAGAGTGTCAAGTAGAGCCTATCAAGACAGAGGAGTACCCTACTCCAGCTAAGCGACCAGCATATAGTCTGCTTGACAAAGATAAGATCAAGAGAGACTTTGGTATCACTATACCTTTTTGGAGAGAGTCACTAAAGAGCTATTTTGAAGAAGCAGACAAATTACCACGCATATCAGTCATAGGCTCAGGCTTCATAGCCACAGGATTGGTAAATCTACTCAAAAATCACCCCAACTATAGACTATCCAAAGTATTGACTAGGACAGATATATCAAAAAGGGGTGATTTCGTAGGCAAAGAGTTGCTAACAAATTCGCTCAATGACCTCATAGACAATTCTGATCTCATAGTAGAGTGCAGTGGTGATGCCCTATATGCCACAGAGAGTATAGACAAGATAGTAAAAGCCTCTATACCAGTAGTGACCATGAACTCCGAATTTCACATCACCACAGGTTCGTACTTTGTGGACAAAGGTTTGGTCACAGAAGCAGAGGGCGATCAGCCAGGTGTGCTAGCGATACTACATGAAGAGGCAGTAGCGATGGGTTTCACCCCTCTAGTCTATGCCAATATCAAAGGCTTCTTAAATGAAAATCCGTCCAGAGCAGATATGGAGTATTGGGGAGCTAGATCAAACCTCAGTCTCGATATGGTCACATCTTTTACAGATGGTACCAAAGTACAGATAGAGCAAGTACTCATAGCCAATGGACTAGGTGCAGGACTCATAGAGGAGGGCTTGGTCAAGCTCGAAGATGACGATATGTTACATGGTGGTAGTATATTGGCAGATAGAGCCAAAGAGCTAGGATATCCAGTCAGTGACTATCTACTCTCAGCCAAACTTCCTGCTGGTGTCTTCATAGTAGTGGAGCATAGAGACGAGCAGAAACCATCACTACAATACTACAAGATGGGAGAGGGTCCATACTATGTACTAGATAGGACTTACCACCTATGCCATTTAGAGATCATCAAGACTATAAAGAGGGTACTTGATGGTGGTGGTGTACTACTAGACAACAGCTCATCACCTAGATTTAGCGTAGCGACCATAGCAAAGAGAGATATCAAAGCAGGTGAAAAGATCAAAAAGGGCATAGGTAGCTTTGCTGTGAGAGGAAGCTCTGTAGAGATAGCAAAGCACCCTACACATGTCCCCATAGGTCTCATGTCCGATGTCACTTTCAAGAGAGATATCAAAGAGGGCGAAACTATCAACTTCGACGATATAGATATCCCTGATAGCTTGGCACTAAATATCTGGAGAGAGATAATCGAGTAACATGATATAACAAATCATTGCATTTGGTTTTTGGTGCTTAGTTTTGGTACAGTTAGGGGACATTGCCTTCGTGAGCGAAGCGAACGAAAGCTATCTCCTCGCATAGGAATTGTTCAGCGTCGACTGAGACATAACGGTGTTGCAGTTTAGCAGAGGGCGAAAAAATCGACTCTACGCATGGTGGAATTGGGTAGATTTGCATTGGCAAACAAACACTTAGGCGACTGCCAAAGAGGGATCCTCTACTGTCACTGCTACCGTAGGGTCGATGTATGAGCCATGATCTATAGAGTCACTGCTTTGTGTACTCTCATTGGCTGACTCATACTCGGTATCTTCTTTTGTCGTGGAGTCATTCTCTTCTGTATCACTCTTCTCTTCTGTGTCACTCTTCTCGTCTGACTCTTTATCTGCCTCATCGACACTCGACTCAGTGGACTTATCTTCTGTATGGCTACTATCATCTGGTAGTATCTCGTGTAGGTCATCCTCTGTTTTGGCTACCTCATCATCTACCTCTACGACATCCTCTAGATGAAGTTCTGTATTTTCTGCCGTGGAGTCTTTGCCATCATCTGTCGTCACCTCTCCATCTAGCTGTGACATATCTATGGAGTCATCCTCTATATGTATCTCTAGCTCATCCTCCTCTGCCCCATCATACTTCACGAGCATATCACCCACATGCTCCATGGCATCATCTTCTGAGACCACGGCTACGGATCTATCTTCGAGGGTACTATTGATCTCTTCGCTATCTACACTCTCTAGGTCGAGGTTTGCATCTGCGAATGAGTCTCTAGTCTCTTGTGTGATGAGTATATCATCACCGCTATCACTATCTATCGACTGTAGCACTACTGCCATATTTTCTAAGTACTCATCGTTCATATCTGTCCTATCTACAGATGCTATATCTTGCAAAAATACTTTGTGGTCACTGATAGTGGTCGTATCTATGTCGCCTATGACCATGCTACCTACCTTGAAAGTGACACTATCGCCATAGGCATATGTGAAGCTTCCATCTTCACTAGTTACACCACTCCAGCCTGAAGTCGTAGTATACTCTAGCCCCTCTATGACACCATCTATGATGGTGCTAGTGGTGACGACACTTCCTCCTCCATCGATAGTGATAGTTGTTCCATCTTTTGTATAGTCATTTGCACTTTTAGTCCACTCATTTGTCAATTGTATATTATCACCAGAATCTGCTTTAATCACTAGTGTGTTTCTACTATCAGTCATCCTTGTGACATCTGCTACAGAGATATTCGATAGTGTATGGTCTCCATTGTTTGTGAGGTCTATAGTCTCTATGTTTTTAAATGGAGTGGATACACCTTTGAAATCGATATCTTGATCGCTCTTTAGCTCTATAGTGTCATCTCCTGCTAAAGCATCTATAGCTGTAGTGCCATTATACTCCATAGTATCATCACCTGAAGTACCTAGCTTCTCTACCATTACATTCACTGTGGCACTATTGCTGCTACCGCCGTTGCCATCCTTCATAGTGTATGTAAACGAAGCTGGTCCGCTATAGCCTACATCTGGCGTATACGAAATCCTATCTGTAGCACCATCATAGGTGACTGTACCATGTGTATCACTCGTACTTGCCACACTGTCGATATTCAGGCTATCTCCATCTATATCTGTATCATTTTTCAACAAATCTGATGATAAAAGCGTGAGTGCCGAACCCTCATGGGTAGATATATCTGATACAGCGTTCTTATACCCCACTTCCACTGTAGCACCACTCTCCAAAGTAGCATCAGCATGATTTTTATTTGATTTGTCAGCTAGAGGTGTACTGCCCTCGAAGTCGTAGTGTGCCAATACCCCATCTATTACTCCACCTTTGTATATAGTATTTACCTCAGTACCTGTGAGTGCTTTATCATATATCTGTATATCATCGAAACTACCCTTTAGTGGCTGACTATTGGTGCCTCTCTCACCAAATAGAAGAGCTTCACTATTTTGTTTGAGTGATGATGGTACACCATCTGTGCTAGTTGCCTCCAATACTCCATCTACATATATTTTGAGTTCTGGGGTAGTTGCTGTGCCATCATATACTGTAGTCAATACATGATCTTCGTTTAATGGTAGATCGTATCCTGTATCTTTCCAAGCCCAGCCACCTGTAGTTCCTTTCATGGCGTATCTGATGGAGCCGTTGCCCTCTACTGCTACTTCAAATGCATTCTCTTTGTTGTATATGATGCCTTGCCTAGTTACATTGAGCTTTTGGGATATGGTATATGCATCCGTCAAGGTAAAGTCTCCTGTATCTAAGTGAGCATGATTTTCTGTCACATCCACATAACTATTTGACTCACACACTTGGGTATCCTCTACTGCGACTGGAGCATCATTGTTGCCCTTTATCTTCATCTCTAGTACTCTGGCTATAGACAGTTTGCCATCGCTATCTTCGACTTGGTATCTCACTTCACCTATGGCGGTAGCACCTAGGGGTACTTTATCGAAATCTGCGTCTTGACCAA
>WFMX01000101.1 GCA_015488875.1 Campylobacterota bacterium
CATATCGACATTTGGACTAGGTGTCGTAGCACTTTTCAAACATTTAGATACCAATCATGAGGATTTTGGACTCCATCTCTTATATGGTATTTTGATCTTTTTGATAAATATTTTTTATTTGAAAGCTATCCGTCTTTCACGAAATGATTATGAAGAGAAACTCAAACAAGAAAAAGAGTACTCCAAATCACTACTAAAATCGCAGAAACATTTTTTGTGTCATGCAGTGCATGAGACCAATACCCCATTGGCTGTCATCATGGCAAACATCGAACTCTACAATATGGAAGAGGGAGAACATCCTACCTTGCGAAATATTGAAGCTGCTACCAAAAATATATTTGGTATCTATGATGATTTGAACTATCTGACCCAAAATAACAAGATAGAGTACCCCAAACGATTCATCGTTTTGAGCCATTTCATAGAGAGTCGTATTGATTTTTTTCATATTGTCGCACAGCAGTCAGAGTTGGCTTTTGAGATAAGTGATACTACAGATGAGGCTCAAATATTTTTCAATGAGACAGAGCTACAGCGTATCGTAGACAACAACATCACAAATGCTATCAAATATACACATGAAAACAAGAGTATATACATCGGACTCTCTACACAAGATGAAGAGGTGCTATTCTCAATAGCTAGCAACTCCACCGCCATCACAAATCCTGAACATATATTTGATGCGTATTATAGAGAAAGTAATAGAGAAGATGGATTGGGGCTAGGACTCAACCTCGTATATAATATCTGCAAAAATGAAAATATCACCATAACACTCTCTTCGACAGAAGATGAAACCTCATTTACCTACCACTTCAAAAAGGCTCATAATGAAAATACTACTCTTAGAAGATGATCATCTCCTCAACAGTGCCATCTGTAAATTTCTGACACTCAAAGGGCATAAAACATGCTCCTTTCGAGATGGGAGAGCAGCCCTCAAATCTATAGAAGAGGAGCCTTATGATCTACTGCTCTTAGATATCAATGTACCACATATAAATGGTCTCATGGTATTGGAAAACTTACAAAAACAAAAAATCCAACTGCACACTATCTTCATCTCAGCTATTATAGATATCGAATATATCAACCAAGCTTTCCACCTCGGCTGCGATGATTATCTCAAAAAACCTTTTCATCTCAGAGAGTTAGAGCTTCGTATAGATAAGCTTTTGGAGTCAAGCTACATCCCAAATACGCATCTTAGATTATCCTCCAACTATAGCCTAGACCGAGAAAACAACCTCCTACTGTTTCGAGGAAAGAGTCAATCACTCTCACAAAGACATCTGAAGATTATAACTCTTTTGGCAAACAACAGAAACAGAGTAGTCGACTATTATCTATTTCAAGAGTATGCATGGGATAATGCAGATATAGGAGTCCCCACCATACGAGCAGAGATCAACAGATTGAAAAAAAATTTGAATGAGGATATCATCCTCAATATACGAAATATGGGATATATGATCAAAACACCACCCTCGTGACTTTTATCATTTTTGGTAATTATTTCGTTACCAAACATAGTTATAATCATATTAATTTAATCTTTAATTCATATATTTTATATATCAAGTTAACTTTATAACAGATGATAGTATATTATACTTAATACTTATAATGGAGAGCATTATGAAGAAAAAATTATCTTATATCGACAATGTGTTGATAAAATCTATGCTTAAAGGTGACATAAGATCTATATATCAAATATTATTAGATTCTACAGAGTCAGATCATATCTCTATATTGATACATGCAGAGCATACATCCCTACTCTATCAGGTAGATGTAGATGAGACTATAGCCACTAAAAAACTTGACCAACATAGTCTACTTGGTGAAGCATTTCACTCTCACAAGATAGGTATATATAGACATGTGGCGAGTGAAAAAAAGTATCACCAACTCATAGACAATCCATATGATACTAGACCAAAATCACAGATTTTAGTGCCTATTATGGATGAAGATAAGCTAGTAGGTATAGTTCGCTTTCAAAAAAATACAGCAAATAGACATACATATACCAATAAACATATTGAAAAGATCACAATGCTCATACCTACTCTCCTAGATGTGATATACTCATTTCAGCCAAATAAATTTGCAGAGATCAAAGCAAAAAACCAATGTGTATCAACCAATATCGAGATAGATAAGGAGATAACTTGTGTAGAAGGTGCTGTAGTCAAGATAAACTCACTGCTTGACTACATAGCAAGACATACAGAAAATACAAAAGTAAATGAATTACTTATGAATACTGAAGAAAATATAGAGAAAATTAACGATATATTATCCGATGAGTATATCACGAAAAATATAGAGAGACAAAATATAGATAAAAATCAGAATAATGCAAAAATAAATATCATGATAGCTGACGATGTCAAACTAAATACTACAATATTGGAAGCTATGATAAAAAACAAAAGATACACTACACATGTAGCACATGATGGGGATATAGCACTAGAAAAAATGGCGAGACTACACAATATGGGTCAAAGTATAGATGTACTCTTTTTAGATCAAAATATGCCAAATATGCTCGGTTCTGAAGTAGTAGAAACTATACAAAAGTATCATAGAAATTATACAGATAATCATATAACTATAGTATCCATCACAAATGACCCAGAGTCTATATCGGAGAATAAAAGCAATTATGATTACCACATAAAAAAGCCATTTAACAAAAAAGAGATAAAAGAGACTATGAATGCAATAAAAAGAAACATTTAATCAACTCTCATAAGTTTATCTATATTTCTATATATAATGTTACCATACTTAGTATAAGTGATATTAGTCCTTTTGCTCTTGTCTGACTTTTCTCAATCGTCACATATAGTTATCATACTCCTCATGAAAGAATCCAACAGAAACAAAAACTACTGCGTCATATTGATGATTTTGCTCTTCTGCAGTTCCTTACATCTCCAAACTTTTGAAGACAACAGTAGCGACTCCTTGATCATCATGACGATTGATATAGACTCCACCTTTGAAGTAGTTTTGTACGCTACTCCAGTAGCTTATATCTGTATATACCTTGACTACACCATTGATGGATATTACCATTAGATTTGACCGAATATCCACCTCTGTATTGAAAAATCCTAATGGTCTCACTCCTAAATCTATCCAATTATATGTGTTTGTGATGTTGGGATCAGCAGAGCGTGTATTTGCATTTGGTTCCACAGGAGCATTTATGATTACGATAGCCCATAGATGATCTTTTTGACCATTATAGTCTCTGACCCAAAGGAGTCTCAAGATAGGATAGTCGTAGGTTTCATTATTGCCATGTATCTGCATCCAAGTATAAGAGTTGACGCTATCATCAGGGATAAAGAGTTTGAGATTTGCATACCAATTGTGTGGTGTTGCCTCTGCTGTCGACCACTCTTGCATGGCTCTTAGTTCAGAACGAGTCTTCTTTGCAGATAAAGGTTTGTCTACACAGAAGTATATACTACCATTTGCATCACTATAAAAAAATGATGATTTATAGTCTGCAAATTCTCCTGCTTCTATAACAGCCTTGTTGTCTGGATATTGTAGCTTTGAATGATTTAATAAGTTTTGATGTTTCTCAAAATCATATGGTGCAACCGCATCTGCCTCATTATATTTGGGCATTGGTTCTACTAGCTTCTCTATCGGATGTGTATCATTGCCACAGCCAGCTACAAGTATCATAATGACCCATAGATAACTTTTCATTTTTTCTTCTCCTCTACTCTGTTGTTTTTGAAGTCGGGTGGTGCCCATTTTGCGTCATCAGGTGTGACAAAGACTTTGCCCCATTTATGCTCTTTGATATCTACATTAAATATGGCATTGGTCACTAGATTGTCATGTGTAGCACCTCCGTGGAAGTTTACATCTACACTACTCTCTAATCTATCTATGCGATTATAGGCACTAGACCATTGAAATACAATATGTCGTATATTACTCACTTTGATATCTTCAAGGCTTAAATGAAAGCTTTTATTGATGCGTAGATAACCATTTCCTTTTTTGCCTTTGTTGATAGCTCCATCTATCGTGATCTCTTTTGCATTGCAGTCGTAGCATCTTTCAAATACAAGTGGAGATGAACCACTGTTTAGAATTTTGACATGTTCAATAGTGCTATCAGATACATAGAAAAACTTGATACCGTCTATCATCAAATCTTTACGACTATTTTTATATATATGATCATATGGACTACTTTTGTATATAGAGTCTATTAGCATATTTTTCAAATGTACATTGTGAACTGTGTCGATTGCTGTAATGGAGCTATTTTTCTCTATGGGACTATTGGATTTGAAAGATAATACAAGTTCGTCTTTATCAAATGAGGCTACCTTGACAATCTCGGATCTCAATTTTGGATATTTTCTATACCATTTTTTTGACCCTAGGACTCCCTCCACAAAAGAGCGATCGTTTGCTTGCTCTATCAGGAGTATTTCACCTGCTATAGGTGGGTATTTGGTACGGACATTGAGGGCTATTTTGCCTTGCATATCTTCCAAAATCTTGCCCATATATCCTCTCTTTTTGCCAGTGATCTCTATGATGGCTTTTCCTTTGCCCTTGATATGTGATAGGAGTGTTGTATTCTCTCCTTTGATTGTGATATCACTTCTTTGGATTACTATTGGCTCATATATATCCAAGATTCCACTAGGTAGATTGATAGTGCTTTTTGGTGGAGCTTTGTCTATGAGTTGGTTGAGCCTCTTTGCATTATCTTTTGAGTGTTTATCTTCTGATATGAAATCTATGCTGTTTGTTGCGTGACTGCCTGTAGCCATCAATCGTGTAGTAGGTAGAGGAAGTATACCAGTATAGAGTGTCAACATGGCAAAGACAAAGACAAGCACTGCTAAATACATGCGAAAAGGTGAAAAATAGTGTGCTTTCTTATATTTGAGTGGTGCTATATCACCATTGGCTGTTTGCACTTCTGTATTTCCTTTCGACCACTTCTGGTCTGAGAGATGATAAAAAGCCTTTATCTTGATAAAAGCACCTATCCATTGGCTATAGAGCATGAGCGGTATCGTGCGGATAGATACCAAATGTCCGCTTGCCACAAAAAGAATCATTTGCAAGACTCTCACCAAGAAAACCCAAGCTATATAGAGAGGCAGATAAGCTATGTTGATAATTATTGCAGATATGATAGCAGCGACTATCCCCACAAGAGAAGTCCACATCAAAAACAGTTGATCGATAAAGAGATATTGTATAAAAAGAGGCTGGTTTTTGAGTTTTCTTGCACGAGCATTGTTGCGAAGTGTGTTGCCATACCATCTATATGGAAGTGTTTTACTCACCTCCAAAAATCTCCCATCACGACTCTCTAAGCTATATACAAGCACATCAGGCAGATAGAGCATCTCCCATCCGTTACGCATCAGGATATACCAAGAGCTTTTGTCATCACCCATTAAGAAA
>WFMX01000102.1 GCA_015488875.1 Campylobacterota bacterium
GTCAAGTCATTCTCTGTGAGTTTTTCGCAGACAGGCTCTATGCTTCAAGATATAGTATCTTCCAATGTTATCAAAAAACTAGCTAGAGAGTATGCAGATAGATTTGGTCATACTGATGCTACTATTAACCTAGTATACCACCAATGGATGGGTGCTTTTCCATACAATAAAGAGTACTCCGACTCACTCATCAACACCTCCACAGTCATAGCAGCCATGGTCGGTGCAGACAAGATCATCACAAAGACTAGAAATGAAGCCTTTGGTATCCCCACAAAAGAGGCAAATGCCCTAGCCGTAGCCAATGTGCAATATACCCTAGGAATGCTCAAAGGCTTGCCAAAGGTTGGCGATGATGAGGAGGAGGAGAATCTCACCAATGAAGTCAATGAGATCATCGAAGCCGTACTCAACGATGGTGCAGATACACTATGGAGAAAGGTCTTCAACTCTATCAAAAAAGGGTATATAGATATCCCATTCTCTCCACATATCATCAATGCAAACGAAGTGATAACCATCCGTGACCCAAATAGCAATATCCGCATACTCAAGAGAGGCAAACTGCCTATATCGGACAAGAGTTTCGCATATGAGAAGTCCAAGATAGAGTTGCCTGATGGTGCAAGGGTAGTAGACAAGATTATACAAGATATAGGCATCATGCTTTGATGCAAAAGGATAGCAATGAGTGACATAAATTTTGAACTAAAAAGTGATACAATAGAGAACCTCATGAGCTTCTCTGATATACTACAAAAGGATATCAATACTATCTTAGAGGAGGCATTAGAGGAGTATTTCGTATCTGAACAAGAGAGATTATTGGAGAAGAACCAATCAGATGAAAATGCCATGACCAATCTGGATTTTGATGAGTTTTGGGAAGGTGTAGATGTGTGAACTAGGCAAGGCTGGTTTAGAATTGTATGATGATAGTATAAATACACAATTCAACAGACGAAGACATGAGCATTACGATGGGAGTATATATGAATAAAAAGAAATATGAAAAAGAGATATTTGAAGCTTATATAGCGACAGAGAGTCAGTTTGAGTGGTATCGCAAGGCATTTGACTTTTTTGATGCAAGAGATGGCAAGATAGGTTGGTATTGGAATACTTGGGCTGCTTTGGGTGGCTTCTGGTATTTTGTATATAGAAAAGAGCTGAATGTTGCATTGTGGATACTATTTGTTGCACTTTTAGTAGGCTCGCTATTACCTTATGGATGGTATCTATTTGCTATACCTTTATCTATGATACTTATGGGAGGGTTTGGTACATATTTCATCTATAGACAATATATGGAGAAAAAGAGACGATTAGAGTCTGTACTGAAAGATGAGCAAAAATCTATCATAATTATGAAGCATCAATTTGGTGGGGTGCATCTGTGGAGTATCTATGTAGCCATCTTCTCTCTGATTACATTTGTGTTGATAGTCGTAGGACTATACGGCATGTCTAGCAAGACTTAGTTAGAGAGTGAAAAGACGGAGTAGATTAGAGTTGTGAGAATTATATAAAGAACTTGGAAAATTATATAGCACCCCAAGACAGGGTGCTACTGAGGATTAGTTGACTGCTACTTCTACAGCCGTACCTTCCCAGATACCATGTTTTGTGCAGTAGCCGTGTGCTACAAGGTTGAGTTTTTTACCTGTAGGTATGATGGTAAAAGTAGTAGTATTGTGTGCCTTTACATTGCCTAGAGTTCCAGGTATGTATGTCGCTTGAGCTAGCTTAGTATCTCCATTGAAAAGAGTCACAGACTCTATATAGTGATCGAAATCATCAGGGTGAGTATACTCATTACCCATCTTCACAGTCACTTCAAATGGCTCACCAGCTGTTGCAGTATCTGCACATGTAATAAACGGAGAGTGTCTGTCGATGAGATCCTTTTTCGCTTCTCTATCTACCTCTGAAATATCTTGGTATTTGTTGATCTTTGGCATTTTAAATCCTTATTTTAATTTTTGTTATGTGCAATTATAGCATAAAAAAAGTTAAATAGGATATATTTACTCTTATTTACAATAAATTTCTTTTTTTGTGTCAAAATGTAACTTGCCTAGTAGAGCCTTAGAGAAC
>WFMX01000103.1 GCA_015488875.1 Campylobacterota bacterium
ATTCATGATGCATTCCGCTACGCTCCACACATCACAAATCACCAGACCCCTATCGTTTCTATATATCCAAATAGTGGAAATAGATAGAGTAACCAAATTGGATTTTTCGACAGCCGAGGTCAGGAGATTGGTTGTTGGTTTTTCAAGATCACCACTTTCCAATCTCTATAGTCTAGCTACAGCCACAGCTTCCACCACCTGAGTGGTTATGTTCTTTAGGTGCTGACGCTGCTGCTCCACCTGTACTACATGCACTGACACCTGGAGGAGTGGTAGGTTGTATAGCTTGATTGTCTGCTCCACCCTCATCATTGACTTTGTCTATAAATGCTAGTAGCTTAGATGCCGCCTCTTGGTATCTCTTGCTTGTTTCGCTATCTGGCTGATGATAAATTACAGGCATGCCTGTGTCTCCGCCTATTCTGATAGCTGGCTCTATAGGTATGCGAGCTATCAGCTCCGTGTCGTACTCTTTGGCTACAGGCTCCGTAGTACCCATACCAAATATATCTGACTCCTCATCACATGATGGACAGATAAATCCACTCATATTTTCTATGACACCTGCTGTAGGTATATGGAGCTTTTGAAACATATCGAGAGATCTACGACTATCATCTAGTGATACCTCTTGTGGTGTTGTCACTGTGATACCTGCAGTTACAGGAACTGATTGAGCCAATGTCAACTGTGCATCACCTGTCCCTGGTGGCATGTCTATCACTAGCACATCTAGCTCTGACCACAATATATCTCTAAGGAACTGCTCTATAGCTTTCATGATCATAGAGCCTCTCCATATGAGTGACTGCCCTGGCTCCATCAATGAACCCATAGACATGATCTCTACGCCATATGCTTTGAGAGGTAGTACTTTGTTGCCTGTGATCTCTGGCTTTTGATCTGCTACACCCATCATTCGTGGGATATTTGGTCCATAGATATCTGCATCTAGCAGTCCCACTTTTTTGCCCTGCATCGCCATAGCTATAGCAAGGTTGACAGAAGTAGTTGATTTACCTACTCCACCTTTGCCTGAGCTGACCATCACGAAGTTTTTGACATGTGGTGCTATGTTTTTGCCACTCACTGAATTGCTCATCTCTCTAGGTGCTTTTGGTTGGTTGATAGTAGCGTTAATAGTAGTCGCACCTATCTTTGCAAGCTCTTTTTGGATATCTGCTTCGAGTTGTTGTCTTACTTCATCTGCACTAGATGTGATATCTACTAAGAATGATACGCTATCACCCTCCACTACTACATCTTTGACAAATCCAAATGTCACTATATCCTTGGTAAACCCTGGATATGTTACATTTTTCAATGCTTCTAAAACTTGTTCATTGTTCATCTATTCTCCTAATTGTTTATTGTTATACTGTTGGTTCATTCGCCATGGCCTCGCCATGCTCTTCTACTATGCTTTGTGTTATTTTGTATGCACAAAACTTAGGTCCACACATAGAGCAGAACTCCGCCTCTTTAAATACATCTTGTGGAAGAGTCTCATCATGATACTCTTTTGCTCTTTCTGGGTCTAAGCATAGCTCAAACTGTCTATTCCAGTCAAAGCCATATCTAGCATCGCTCATCTCATCATCTACTTTCTGTGCATCAGGACGACCTCTAGCTATGTCAGCAGCATGTGCAGCTATCTTGTAAGCTATGATACCCTCTCGCACATCAGCTGCGTTTGGTAGACCTAGATGCTCTTTTGGTGTTACATAGCAGAGCATGCTAGCACCATGCCATCCACCTACAGCTGCCCCAATAGCACTAGAGATATGGTCGTATCCTGCTGCTATATCGGTGACTAAAGGACCCAATATATAGAATGGAGCTTCATGGCAATACTCTCGCTCTAGCTTCATGTTTCTCTCTATCTGATTGAGTGGCACATGTCCTGGCCCTTCTATCATCACCTGCACATCTTTCTCCCATGCTCTCAGTGTAAGCTCACCTAGTATCTTGAGTTCGCTCAACTGTGCATCATCACTAGCATCATAGAGACAGCCAGGGCGAAGTGAATCACCTAGCGATAGTGCTACATCATACTTGCGACATATATCTAGTATCTGATCATACGCATCATAGAATGGGTTCTCTTTGTGGTAGTGCATCATCCACGCAGCCATCAAACTACCGCCACGACTCACTATACCCATCTTTCTTTTGGCAACATGTGGCATGAACCTTAGCAAGAAACCAGCGTGGATAGTGAAGTAGCTCACCCCTTGTTCTGCTTGTCTTTGAAGTATCTCCAACATGGACTCAATGGTAAGATCTTCTATCTTATCATTGCAGTCATGGAGTATTTGATACATCGGTACAGTACCTATAGGTACTGTAGAGTGAGCGATAACTGCTTCACGAATCTTATCAAGATCTCCACCTGTAGATAAATCCATGATAGTATCTGCCCCATATTTGAGACATGCATCGACTTTTTCTATCTCGCCATCTATATCACTAGAGAGTGCTGATGAGCCGATATTGGCATTTATCTTGCACTTTGAAGCCATACCTATAGCCATAGGGATTTGGTGTGTGTGATTGACATTGGCAGGTATGATACATCTACCTCTAGCAATCTCGCTTCTTAGTAACTCAGCATCTATCTTTTCGACACTAGCTACAAACTCCATCTCTTCTGTGATAATGCCTTGTTTGGCATAATACATTTGAGTTCTTACTTTATCATTTTCTCGTTTTTTTAACCACACTTTTCTCATTTGTACATCCTTACTATTGGAGTTATACCAACTAAATCTTAATCTATTATGAAAAAAAGTCCAATTCGGATAATTTTTCTCTCATTTGTGCTACTTCTCTCTCATCTTGGGTGACAATGGGTAGTTTTGTTTCAGTCAAGGCTACAAGATTTTACTCATTCCACAGCTCCAGCTGTGGAATGAGCTAAAAACAAACCCCCATTTCATACCCACCTAAACTATAAAATATTATAATAACAAATTATCATATCTGCTTCTATCCAAACTGCTC
>WFMX01000104.1 GCA_015488875.1 Campylobacterota bacterium
GCTCACAAAACCAATGTCCCCTAACTGTATCGTTTCTATATATCCAAATGATGGAAACATATAGAGTAGCTAAATTGGATTTTTTCGACAGACTACTCCAACCCTAGCCTCAAAGTACCGTTTAGGTTTGCAGGTGGAGATAGTAACCTTTATGGGTATGTGCTTGAGGATCCTATGGGGCAGAATAGACGGATGGGAACGAGCTAAAGTACCCATTATTTTGCAGAGTTTCGACAACGCTCAAAAGCTTTCATAGCTGCTTGCTCATCTGGGTAGTAACCAAACTTTTTCCATCCAGGGTAGTAACTATTGCATTCTCCTTTGGTGTAGCGACATCCATGATATACGGCTTTTTTGCTACTCTTTGAGATGCTCTTTGATCTGTAGCAGACATATTTTACTGGTTTGTCAAAATACTTGACTTCGCTCTCGATATACTTTTTATTATTTTCATTAGGACTAATATTCATAGAGGCTATCTTGTCTGGACACTTTACTTGTCTAGGAGTCGGCATATCAGCTTCATATTTTGATTTTATCTCCCAGAAACCTTCTGGAGCATCTGGAGAATCACCTATATTAATTCCATGAGTTTTAAAATTTATCTCTCGATTTTCTTCAAAACTTATAATTCCCCCATCACATGCACCATAGCAGTAGAATCGCTTGGCAGTGAGTGATTTATCAGGACAAGAAAATGTTTTATACCCCAAAATTTTTCCATTTGATTTTTTGATAAGAAAAATATAGTGATTGTGCAGTCTTGTAGGTTTTTTCTTGATGGCAAGAACAACTCTATGTTTACCACTATCCAAAGTACTTACCTTGTCTTTATATGTAGTTTCACTAGATAGAGGGTCTATCCCCTTCACGACTTTTGTATTCTCAACAATATATGAAGAGGAGGGATATTCAAAACAGATATTATTCTGAGTCGCAAACACACCTACTGTGACAAATACCAAAATCATCAATCTTTTAAACATTAAGAACTCCTTTGTATAATCTTATTTTATATATTATATCATTTTTTGATTAAGAGAATGAGGGGTTAATCTACAAATACAAGGTAAAGCTAAGACTTATTCTGTGAACAACTGCTCTTTTGTCTCTTGATCATGGCATCTGTAAATAGATAGACCATCATAACATTGAGTATAAAAAGTATCAGTAACAGACCATCATCATGATATTTGTTGAACTGCAATCCAGTGAGAGAGTATGCCGCTTGCATGACTATGAAAAATAGTACTGTTTTTTTCGTATCATTGGAAAAAAATCTATAAAATATGTGATGGAGATGACACTTGTCGGCGGTGAATATACCTTTGCCGTTTAGCTTGCGTCTCACTACCACTATGGTCGTATCTAGTATGGGTATAGCCGTGATAAAGAGTATACTGATCGCTGGTATATACAGGAGAGACCTTATAGCCAACAGTGCTATCACGAAGCCCAAAACTAGCGAACCACTATCACCCATAAAGATAGAAGCTGGATACCAGTTGTATATCAAAAATGCTATCAATCCTGATATGAACGAACCAGATATCACCATCAGTATGAGATCGTCATTTTGATATCCTATGATAAAAAATGTCATAAATATCACTATGCCTACACTGCCTGCCAATCCATCCAATCCATCTATAAGATTGAGAGCGTTTGTGAATGCTACTACTGCAAAGAGAGTAAAAGGAGCAGCAAATATACCTAGATATATCTGATGACCAAAGTAGACACCGACATAATCTATGCGAAAATCATCTATGAGTAGAAAGGCCGTACTCAATAGAAGCACTAAAAACTTAGTCTTAGGTGATGCATCATGCATATCATCAAGCACACCTATGACAAAGACTAGAAATATAGCAAAAAACACGAGCGTATAGTCACTAAAAACATCAAGATAAAATAGCGGTATGATAGAAAATATAGCTATAGAAAATCCTATACCAGCTCCACTAGGTGTATCTAGTGTATGAGAACTTCTCTCATTTGGTTCATCGACCAACCCTATCTTGTCTGCATATCTGTGTACTATTTTTATAGATAATATAGCCAACAGAAAGACTAAGAAAAACTCAAATAACATACTCTTCTCTAATCTCCCGCTAAGTATTTGAGTGTCACAAATGGAGCTGCCAACTTGGTAATAGTTTCAAACGGTGAAGTGAAGTCATCTGCTGCTATCTTGAATGATTTCCACTTACTCGGCTGCACATAGAGTACATCATTTGGTTTGATCATGATATTTGTCTTTTGTAAGGAAGCAAAACTTGTGAGATCTATCTTTCGCATCTTTAGGTTATTGTGATTATCACTACTTACTACAAATACATTGTCTCGTCTAGCTGAGTCCGTGAATCCACCTGCATGTGCTATCACCTGCATCACTGTACCCATCTCATTGTCTAGCTGTACTACACCAGGGGTCTTCACCTCACCCAATACATATACCCTTTTATTCATCACCTCTATGTTGAGTGATGGATCGGTGAGATATTTCTTGTATCTGCCCTCTATGACTCTAGCTGCTTGCGACTGTGTATATCCAGCTACTTTCACTCTATGTATAAGTGGAAGTGATATGTATCCATCAGAATTTATAAGGATACCCTTACCATTCATATCTGTCGGTGTAAGTTCGGGGTATTGGTAGATGACTACAGATAGTCTATCATGTGGCATGATTTTGTACTCTATACTGTGCATAGAGATCTTCTTTTCGCTACTTACATATTTGTTGTTTTGCATCAACTCATAGTCGGATCTACCCATACCACAACCACTCATCCACAATATTGATATAGATACTACTAATATATTCAAAATTTTATTCACTCTTGCACTCCTAGGATTATCGTTAGACGGATAATAATTTGCTATTATATCAATTTATTATTAACATATAGCAATTTGCCGACTCCCGCAGTCTCTCTGCATTGACAATGAATGAACCATCCTCGCCCAATCACAAGACCTCTGATATTGCCTGACATTGACATTTTTAGCATCCAAAAATGAGAAATAAAATATAGGCTTATTTAAGCATTTCCGACAGGCTACTCCCACTCTATAGTGGCAGGTGGCTTGGAGCTGATGTCGTAAACTACTCTGTTGATACCATCTATCTCGTTGATGATCCTCCTGCTCATGCCCTCTAGTACATCATGCGGTATGTGTGCGAATGTGGCAGTCATACCATCTACAGACTCTACCATACGGATACATACTGTGTTGTCATAGGTACGGTTATCACCCATCACTCCTACTGATTGGACATTGAGTAGTACTGTAAATGCTTGCCATACTTTGTCGTAATATCCAGTAGCCTTCAGCTCCTCTTGCATGATAGCATCTGACTCACGGAGTAGTCTCAAAGCCTCTTCGTTTACTTCACCCATGACTCGGATAGCGAGTCCTGGTCCAGGGAATGGATGTCTACCTATCATATCTTTAGGAAGCCCTAGCTCCAATCCTAGCTTGCGTACCTCATCTTTGAATATCTCTCTAAGTGGCTCTACTAGCTCAAATGTCATCCACTCTGGCAGTCCGCCTACATTGTGGTGAGACTTGATAGTCTTGGATGGACCCTTGACGGATACCGACTCTATAACATCTGTATATAGTGTGCCTTGTGCTAGAAATGCTACATCGTTATGTTTGGAAGCTTCTCTATCGAAAACTTCTATAAATTTCTCTCCTATGGCTTTCCTCTTCACCTCTGGGTCAGTCACGCCTGCTAGAGCCTCCATAAATTCATCTTTGGCATTTATGGTTATGAGGGGGATATCTAGTAGTCTAAACATAGTCTGTACTTGGGAGGCTTCATCTTTGCGAAGTAGTCCTTGGTCCACAAATACACATATGAGCTGCTCTTTTGGTAATGCCTCGTTGAGCATAGCAGCTACTACAGAGCTATCTACTCCACCACTCACACCACACAGTACCTTTTTGTCACCTACTTGTGCCTTGATCGCCTCTATCTTCTCTTTGGCGAAGCCTCCCATGTTCCAAGTACTATCACATCCACATATATGTTTGGCGAAGTTTTTGAGGAGCTTTGTACCCTCTACACTGTGGTGTACCTCTGGGTGAAATTGGAATGCGTATATACTCCTATCTTCATCGGCTATAGCTGCATATGGGGAGTTTTCGCTAGTGCCTATGGCTTGAAAACCATCAGGTAATTTCTCTGCTTTGTCTCCATGACTCATCCATACAGTCTCACCATTGCTCATGTCATCAAATATCTTAGAGTCGCTTATCTCCAAGTTGGCTTTGCCATACTCATGATGGTCTGCTGGCACCACTTCACCGCCAAAATGTTGAGTGATGAGCTGCATACCGTAGCAGATACCCATGATAGGCAACCCTAAGTCCCATATCTCATCACTAGGTCTATAGGCATCATCTGCATATACTGAGGCTGGTCCACCTGATAGTATGATACCTTGTGGGTCTCTAGCTTTGATATCCTCTATCTTTTCTCTGTATGGTACCACTTCGCAGTAGACACCACTCTCTCTCAGTTTTCTTGCTATGAGCTGTGTATACTGTGAGCCAAAATCCAACACCAAAATAGGTACTCTCTTCATCCATATATTCCTTGTGATTTATTATTGCTGATATTATACACTTTAGAGTATATTGTTTAGGTTTTGAATTGTATATTTTGATGATGTGAAGTGTCGAAACCAACACTCTTTTACTGAATGGATAGCTCTCTTCTACACCATTTGAGAAATAGTCTATCTGGATTGATGTTTTTGTCTACATCTGTATCGTCCAATATGAGCTTAGATAGTCTATCAGCCATCAAGGGAGCAAATACAAATCCTCTGCCTCCATAACCATTGGCTACATATAGATTTGGGAAGTGTTCTAGTGGTGGCTTAGAACCTTTGGGTAGGGTAGGGTGGTCGATGAGCATCTTCTCTACTGCTATTACTCTGCCTACTAGAGGGAAATAGTCTTTAGAACCAGATCTCATACCGCAAAAGGTCTCTTTGAGTCGGAAGTCACTACTATCTACCATGGTGGAGGCTTTCTCTTCTAGCGATGATAATGGTTTGCCATCACAAGCTGTGCATGGGTATGGTGATTTGACATGCGTAGCACCTACTTTGATGATACCCTCTATATTGGCAGAGATCGATATCTGCTTGTGCATGCTTATGGGCAGATCCAGATCGCTATAGTAGTCTCCACGCGAACCCCAAGTACCTCTCACGCCCATATATCTCATATCGAGTAGTTGGTTTTGATAGCCAGTAGCCAAGACTATGTTGTGCGATAGGTAGCTCTTCTTGCCGTCGCTCACTACCCAATGATCATCTATATGCTCTATGCTAGAGACATTCAACTGCTCTTTTGGGATATCCTCCACCATCGCTCTACATAGGGCAGGGGCATCACATAGACCAGCATCTGCAAATAGAAAACTATCAAGATCGCTATTTATATTTAGAGTTTTCAATTTTTGACTATCTAGCCATCTATATTCACTTTGGTTATGTACTGCATACTCTGAGAATTTTGTAGCATCATTCATATCTTTTGGTATGCGGATGACACCTGTCTGACTGAACTCTTTGGGAAAGTTTTGCAGATAAAAATCTCTTGCAAGTAGATAAGCTTCATTGGTCAATCTCTGTAGCGGAGAGCCTTTGCCTATCTTGGGCGATATGAAAGCACCAGCAGCACCAGAGCCACCACTAGCAGCTACACTACTCCTATCCAATAGCAGTATATCTGTGCCTCTAGTTCTTAAAGTGTAAGCGACAGTAGCACCTGCTATACCTGAACCTATGACTATGGTATGATAAACTTTTTTCAACTTATATAGATATCTCTTTGATATCAGTCCTAAAATTCATAC
>WFMX01000105.1 GCA_015488875.1 Campylobacterota bacterium
ATATAATATAATTACAGAAAGGTTTTTTTATGAATAAAAAATTGTTAGTATCCTCTTTAGCAGGTTTGTATCTATTAGCAGGATGTGGTGGAGGAAGTTCTTCTAGTTCTTCTGCCCAACAACCAAGTAACCCTATGGCTTCTAGAGATGTGGTTATTATAATGCACCACTATCCCGAAGAAATTTGCCTTGATCCTGCAGTACAAGGAAAGATAGAGAATCAAACTCCAGGAGGTACTGATTTTATCTATCAAATTGGTGACATCTCAACATTATGTAGTGATTTTGGTAAAATCAACAATGGCACCGAATGTACAGTGATAGATATGGCAAGAGAAGACATTTCATTTATTGATGTACATACTAGTTGCATCATAGGTACAAACAGTAGATCAGCTTCAGGAAACGAATTGAAATATAGTGTTGACAACATATCCAATCAAGCTTTAATAGACCTCTGATTGAAAGGCTCAGGTGTCTGCCCATTTGCTTTTCCCTTGTTTCCGTCGCTCCTGTGCAATGCCAATGAATTAGTGATGGACACGGTGCTTGAGCTTCCGTAAATTTAGGAGAGGCTAAAGCCGTCTCGTCCAAAAAAAGCTTATTTCATTGGCATTGCACTCCTGCGTGGGAATGCATACAAGAGTTCATTGAGCCGACCATATACATTCTAGCCGAGGACGGCTGGGAACGAGCTAGGGTATTTTTTATGAATCGAATCCACCTTTGTAAATTTATTTTTTGGAGTAATATATGTTAGAAGTTATGTTATTATTGATAATAGTACTGCCAATATTTTTGCTGATAAAGTCTGATATAAAATTAGATAAAGAGCAACCAGTAACAGTTTCAAATTGGCTAGGAACTAATTTGATGTTATTTACTGGTATAGGCTTAATTTATCTTTTTGTTGTAATATTTTTTATGAAAAAAATACATCCATCAAAGAGAAATTATTTAAAAGCTATTTTTATAATAGCAATCATATTTATTGTTACAATTGCTTTAATGATTGTCACAGGCAATATAGATGGAGCAAAACATTAGATAATTGATTATCAGTTTAATCATATACGAATTTGTAATGCCATATCATATTACTGTAAGACACAACACCCTACTTTTTAAACTTTTAGATATAATCTATAACTAAAATTAAACAATAGGGAGGGTAAAGATGTCTACTCTGCAGAGATCTATAGTTTTTATCGTGCTTTTGTCGGCTCTTGTGGCAATGGTGATACTATACAGAGGTGGTCATAATGATACGGCAACTACTGATATCAATGCTACATATTCGTTGCTGACCACAGATGAAAAAAGTATCCATATCACTGGCACAAAAGATGGTTTTGTATTTGAAGAATACAAAGGAAAGATACTCTTTTTGGAGATGTTTGGGTATAAGTGTCCTCCATGTCTAAAGATGATAGATAGATACAAAAAACTTAAAGAGAAGTATGGCGACAAGATAGCCATAGTAGCCATAGAGACGCAAGGACTCGACCATGCTCAGCTCAAATCCTTTGTAGCAAAAAAAGGTATCAACTACACAACCATCTCTATCGAAAAAGCATATAGTTTTGTCTCGTATATACAGACTAGGACAGAGTGGATGGGTCAGATACCATTTTTGATGATACTAGACAAGTATGGCAAGCCGCAGTTTACACATACTGGTCTACTATCCGATAAATTTTTAGATGATGTAGCAAAAGAGCTACAACAAAAATAATACTATCAGTTACTAGCAGCCGCTACGGCTCTAGTAGCATTTAGTTTTCCATATGCTCTTCTCTTTGTCACATCAAATCCATTGGCATCGTAGTTTGTATTGCCCACCTTGTCAGTAGTGTGTATCAATATATCTCTCACTCGTGCCGTGGTAAGCGATGGATTGACACTATACATGAGGGCTACTGCACCTGCCACAGCAGGACAAGCGAAGCTGGTGCCATCCACAAAGGCATAGTTTTTATTTACTATGTTATGCTGATTTCCACTACCTCTAAAACTCATATCATCCAATCCCAATACGCCTATAGAGAGCTGAGTATCTCCACCAGGGGCTATGAGATCTATATTTTGACCATAGTCGGAGTATGTTGTGACATCGTTGTTTTCTCCTGATGCACCTACACCTATGACCCATGGTGATTCTGACTCATCATGACTACCATTTGTATCAAGGTCAGCACCATTATTGCCTGATGCAAATACTATAGTGATACCTGCATCATAGAGTGATTTCATCTCTTGTTCTACGGCTTGTGATACTTGATCTGTACCCCAGCTACAGCTCACTACTTTCGCTCCATGGGTTTTGGCATACTCAAAGGCTGTGATGAGCTTGGCATCATCATAGCTATCTTGCTTGATCAAAATCAGCTTTGCTTCTGGAGCTACACCTACTATACCTATATTATTGGCAGGTGCTGCTATAAAGCCTGAGCAAGTATTGCCATGTGAACCATCAAGTCCGTAGTATTGTACATCTTTTGTATTGGCATCGGCATTGTATGTATCCAATACATTGGCTTTGATATCCTCATGTTTTGGATCAAAACCACCATCAATGATAGCTACGATAACACCAGCACCCTTGGTGACATTCCAAGCTTCACCCACATGTATATCTGCATTTGGGTCTATGGTATAGCCAAAACTAGCCAATGCTCCACTAGTAGCATCGAGATGCCAAGAGTATTTGAAATATGGCTCAGTCTGTGGAGTCGGCGTACTGGGCTGTGTAGGAGTACTGCTGCTACTACTTCCACAACCTTGTAACAATATCGCAGACAAAACAATACCTCGTTGAACTATTCTAATGAGTCTCATATCTATCTCCTTCTTCGCTGTTTTATGAAGTTTGGATGTGCGAAATCTACAGAGTCATCCTTGTATAGCTTTTGAGATAGTGTAAATACATTTTTATCTTTCGGTACTTTGACGAGAAACATTGTATCTGATAGCTTGCTGATGCCTGCAATATCATATTTTTTCAAGCTATTTTGACATGACAGACCCTCTTTGCATTTGACGATGATTTCATCTTTTACGCCTATTTTTTTGCCCATAGAGTTTTCATAGTATTTTATGCCACTGCTATCTCTACTCTCGTACGATTTTACTATCATCACTTTTTTACCATATTCGTAGTAGTAGTCACCTGCGTGAAGTGACAAGGCTACTATCATTAATAGAGTTATTTTTTTCATGTTGTTCCTTTATTGAATTAAATATTTTGCAAAACCACTAAAAAGTGTGAAACCTATACTAGTGAATGCTTAGGATATGACTTGTCAAATTCTGCTATCTTCATATTGGCAGATGTGACTATGTCTGCATCTGGCTTTAAGTGTTTAGCTTTGATTTTGTTTGGATAATCTACGAAACTTAGTATATGTTTGATGGCATTTATGCGAGCCTTCTTTTTGTTGTTGGAGTCTATGATGGCCCATGGTGCATGCTCTGTGTGAGATGCCATAAACATAGTATACTCTGATACTGTATACTCATCCCATAGCTCTTGTGAGTATTTATCTATAGGAGATAGTTTATACTGCTTCAGTGGATTTGTGGTCCGTGATTCAAACCTCTTCGCCTGCTCCTCCTTGGATACTGAAAAGTATAGCTTGATGAGTATGAGTCCAGAGTTGACTAGCATATCCTCTAGCCTAGGTACGGTATGCAAAAATCTTCTATGCTCTTGCTGCGTACAAAACCCCATCACAGGCTCAACACCTGCACGGTTGTACCAGCTACGGTCAAAGAGCACCATCTCTCCAGCACTCGGTAGATGACTCATATATCTCTGGAAGTACCACTGCGTCTTCTCTACTTCTGATGGTTTGTTGAGTGCTATGACTTTCGCACCTCTTGGGTTGAGATGCTCTGTCACTCTCTTGATGGTACCACCCTTTCCTGCTGCATCACGACCCTCAAATATGATGAGCATCCTCAGCCCTTTCTCTTGGACATACATTTGCATTTTGAGTAGCTCTATCTGTAGTAGTTCTAGCTCTTTGTCATACGCTAGAGTCTCTTTTTTGATCCAAACAGGTACTCTATTTTTCTTCTTCTCAGAGCCTCGTCTATCTTTTGTTTTTTTCTCTTGCTTTTCATCTTTTCTTCTATCTTCATGCACCTGTTCACCTATCTTGCTCTTGTCGTCAAATTCATGATCTAATAC
>WFMX01000106.1 GCA_015488875.1 Campylobacterota bacterium
ACTCTGAAGATAGGCAAAAATATATCACTACCTATATCTAATTATAAATTTAACATACTGCAAAAAAGCGATAACAAAAAGAGAAGCAAGTTGGCCAAAAAGTTGAAAAACAGATATCTTCATATGAAGAAAAAGGGTCGAATAAAAACACTCAATGAGTATAATAAAAAGCTCATATCACCACTTAGGGGCAAACATAGCTTGAGGGTGCAAGCAACAGCGTACAGTTCACACAGAGGACAAACAGACAAGACTCCGTTCCTAGCAGCTTGGAACAATCGTATACGACCAGGTATGAAGATCATAGCAGTCTCAAGAGACCTCATATACAAATACGGACTAGGTAATGGCAAAAGAGTTCGCATACAAGGTCTACCAGGTTACTACAGAGTAAGAGACAAGATGAATAAGAGATACACAAAACGGATAGATATCTACATGGGAGTCAATAGACGAAAAGCACTCAGATGGGGCAGAAGGAGAACAGTCATATATTGGTAAAATTGAACTAGTTTATGCTTATCACTCAATAAACTTGACAATAGTCGACTAAAGTTGTATAATTTCAATAAATCATGCATAGGAGATATATTATGAGCATATTAGAGAAATTAACCAACCAAATGACACAAACCGTAGAGTCTGGACTATCCCTAGCCCTACACAACAAAAATCCAGAAGTAGAGCCTATACATATGTTATGGGCTTTATTGACAAACAGTGGGTCGATACTACACCAAGCACTCAACAAACTCAATGCAGACAAAGTAGCTATAGAGCTAGAGGCGAAGAGTAAGTCCCAAAAACTCCCTACAGTTTCGTCAGTGACAAAAGAGAATATCAAGCTATCACAAAACTTAGTCAGATCACTACAGAATGGTGAGGGTGTGATGGCAAAAAATGGAGATCAGTATCTAGCAGTAGATAGCTGGATCATGGCCAACAGCTCCGAAGAGTATATCAAAGACATCATAGGCAAATATGTAGATATGTCAGAATTCATCAAGACGCTAGAGTCTATCAGGGGCAACAAACAGATAGAGTCACAAAGTGGGGATGAGACACTAGAGGCACTAGAGAAGTATGGTATAGACCTCAATCAAAAGGCACTAGATGGCGAACTAGATCCTGTCATAGGTAGAGACGAAGAGGTACAGAGGATGATGCAAATCCTCATCCGAAAGACCAAAAACAATCCTATCTTGATAGGTGAGCCAGGCACTGGCAAGACTGCCATTGTAGAGGGACTCGCTCAGAGGATAGTCAACAAAGAGGTTCCTCTAAGTCTGCAAAATATGAGAGTCGTGGCACTAGATATGAGTAGACTTATAGCAGGTGCCAAATATAGAGGAGAGTTCGAAGATAGACTCAAAGCGGTCATTGATGAAGTGAAGAGTTCGGCAAATGTCATACTCTTCATAGATGAGATACACACTATAGTAGGTGCAGGAGCTAGTGAAGGCAGTATGGATGCTGCCAATATCCTCAAACCAGCACTTGCTAGAGGTGAGTTACATACCATAGGGGCGACTACCCTCAAAGAGTATCGTAAATATTTTGAGAAAGATACAGCCTTACAGAGGAGATTTCAGCCAGTAAAGGTAGGAGAACCTAGTATCAACGAAGCTCTACAAATACTCAGAGGTATCAAAAACCGCTTAGAGACTCACCACAATGTAGTCATCACCGATAGTGCATTGGTAGCCGCAGCAAAACTATCAGACAGATACATCACGGATAGATTTTTGCCAGATAAAGCTATAGACCTCATAGATGAAGCAGCCGCAGAACTCAAAATGCAGATAGAGAGTGAGCCTACAGACTTAGCAAAAACCAAAAGGGAGATATCTACCCTACAAGTAGAAAAAGAGGCTCTCAAAATGGAGGAGAGTGAGAAAAATTCTGCGAGATTAGAAGAGATAGCCAAAGAGTTAGCTGATCTTGAAGAGAAGAGAATATCCTTGCAGAGTCAGTTTGACAATGAAAAAGAGGTATTTAACCAGATAGCAGAGGTCAAAAGCACTATAGAGTCACTAAAGACACAAGCACAAGCGGTCAAGAGGGATGGGGACTTCAATAAAGCAGCAGAGATAGAGTATGGTCAGATCCCTGCCAAAGAGGAGGAGTTGAAAGCCTTTGAGAATAAGTGGACTCAGATGATGAGTGAGGGTACACTACTCAAAAACTCTGTAGATGAAGAGATGATCGCTAGTATAGTGAGTCGCTGGACAGGTATCAGTGTCAACAAGATGCTCCAAGGAGAGAAAGAGAAGATACTAGCTATAGAGTCTATCCTCAGAGAAGAGGTAGTAGGTCAGGATGAAGCACTCAAAGCTATATCGAGAGCCATCAAACGAAATAAAGCAGGTCTCAGTGATGTCAACCGCCCTATAGGTAGCTTCATGTTCCTAGGTCCTACAGGTGTGGGCAAGACCCAAGTGGCGAAGACTCTAGCTAAGTTCCTCTTCGATAGCGAAAAATCACTCATCAGGATAGATATGAGTGAGTATATGGAAAAGCACGCAGCTAGCCGACTAGTAGGAGCTCCTCCAGGATATGTGGGGTACGAAGAGGGTGGACAGCTCACAGAGGCAGTGAGACGAAAGCCATATAGCGTCATACTATTTGACGAGATAGAAAAGGCTCATCCTGATGTGTTTAACACTTTACTGCAAGTGCTAGATGATGGTAGACTCACCGACAACAAAGGTGTAACAGTAGACTTCAAAAACACTATCATCATAATGACATCAAATATAGCTAGCGACAAGATAATGACCATCACAGACAAGGATGAGAGAGAAAAAGCAGTCAATGAAGAGCTAAAGAGAAACTTCAAACCAGAGTTCCTCAACCGCCTAGATGACCTAGTCATATTTAACCCACTAGACCTAGAGGCTATCACACAGATAGTGGATATACTATTTGCCACCATAGAGTCAAAACTAGAAGAGAGAGATATCTCCATCAGCCTAACCCCAGAAGCCAAAGCATACATAGCCCAAGCAGGCTTCGACCCAGTATACGGAGCTAGACCACTCAAAAGAGCTTTGTATGAAGTAGTAGAAGATAAATTGGCAGAGTTGATACTAGAGGACAAAGTGGTAGAGGGCAGTAGCGTAGAATTTGGAGTAACTGATGGTGAGATAACCGTAGAGGTAAAATAGTATCCGTCGTCAAA
Organism: Campylobacterota bacterium; assembly: GCA_015488875.1. Classification (GTDB taxonomy): domain Bacteria; phylum Campylobacterota; class Campylobacteria; order Campylobacterales; family Sulfurovaceae; genus SZUA-451. Next base: position 3,182 of record WFMX01000106.1, read on the forward strand.
TCGTGCAAAACCAATCGGAGACGATAACTTTTGCACGAAAATATAAGGCTAGTGTATCAC
>WFMX01000107.1 GCA_015488875.1 Campylobacterota bacterium
TATATGTATAGCGAAGATATTTACATTTCTATCGTTTGCCATACTTCGTAGCGTCTCTTCGTTCTGACCAGATAGATTCCATTTGTGACCTGCTTTATGGGAGGGAGCATCACCCACTAGTACGATGAATCGCATAGCATTCTTTCTCCAGTTGGTATCGTTGATAGCGTTATTCATACCCGAAAAGAGATCTTCTGGGTAGTCAACTGAGTCTACCTTTGTGGTCTTAACGCTACTTAATACATGAGAGAACTCCTCTGCATTCACTAACTTATCTGTATAATTTTTTGTTGTATATCCTATATTTGGTATATCTACTCTATTGTCTCTAAAGCCCCATATACCAAAGTTGATAGCTACATTTGTATCACTACTTTTGCCTATCTCGTGAGAAATCTCCTCTATCACCGCCATGGTGCGGTCTATATATGGACGCATACTCACAGTAGTATCTACTACCCATACTATATCTAGTTTAAGTCTCTTTATCAACTCTTTGTCTATAGTCGTACTCTTGATATTTGCACCCTCTCTATAGCTATCATTTTTTGCGATATCCGTACTCACTCTAGCATCTGCTCTGCTATTTGTTGAGGCAGTAAGCTTCAGCATTCTTGCTTCGCGATTGCCAAATTCTACAGACTTGAAGTCAAGTATAGGGAGGAAGTAAAACTCTTTTTTCCAATCCAATGCTCTCTTTGGTTCTATGGATTTGATAGGGAAGTTTTTTGGTATTTTGTTCTCAGCTATGACTCTATAGTACTCCTCTATCTTTTTGCTTCGATTCTCTTCAGATAAGTTGAGTAGATTTTGTAAATCACTCTCTTTATCAAACATAAGTAGAGGTTTTCTACCCTCTGGATGAGTATAGACGAGACACATGGTTTGCTTCCACTCTAGCAAGTCTTTTGCCTGTATCCAACCTACTGTTTTCCCTCTAGTATTTGTACCTACTTGATACCAAGCATCCTCTAGCTCTATCTCTTCGGGAGTTGGCTTATGGTAGACATAAAATGGTTTGAGTGCAGGGACATTACTCATCACTATTTCGCTTTTGAGACTATTTTTGGCATAGATACTAGAAAATGGTCGTACCAATACACGAAGAGGCAACATCTTTTTGCCATCTATCATAATGGGTTTGCTTTTTTTGATAGTGGTAGAGTTGTTGTCAAATTGCATTTCAGATTGACCATATAGTGCCACTGTAGTCGATATTACTATAGATATTATAGTGCTTAAAAACATCACATCCTCCTAATAGGTTATATTGCCTCATTATATAACAAATTTTATAAAAAAGAAACTATTATTGTGTTTTAATCTCTATTTTATCTTGTATGTTTCGTGAAAGTTCACATATTTATGATATAATAATCCATATCTCAAGAGAGAAACATATGAAACGAATACTGTACAAAATAGTCATGATATATTTGATGTTGTTTAATTCTAGCTTTTGTGCTGTGTCGCAAAATCCGAAAGCCAATGAGCTGAAACTCCCTATGCCTCATAGTGGTGAAATGCTCTTCGTGCCAGTTTGCGTCAACAAAGATAGCGACTCTATAGGTTGGAAAAAGATTGAACTTGGTGACTCATCTGGGGATTTCAAAGAGCAACTAGTCTCGACTACATTAGGAGGTTCTTTTCCTCTAGTGCAAGATAGGGTGAAGTACTGGTGTTACTATATGAGTAAGTATGAGGTCACTACCAAACAATACAACTCTATAGTCAACCCTTATCTCGTAGATAAAGATAGATCAAAAGATCTCTATCCTATCACAAATATATCATGGAATGATGCATTAAATTTCAGTGACAAGTATAATCAATGGTTGTTTACAAATGCCAAGAGCAAAATACCTAAATATGATAAATCATATGGTTTTTTGAGACTTCCTACAGAGGAGGAGTGGGAGTTTGCAGCTAGGGGAGCATCTAGTGTCTCAGCTGATCAATTCCGAGCCAAGATACCATATCCTTACGATAAATTGAATGAGTATGAGTGGTTTGGTGGTCCTACATCATCTCACTACAAACTACAAA
>WFMX01000108.1 GCA_015488875.1 Campylobacterota bacterium
CCTACATTTCTGTTGAGTCGGAGTATAATACCCTCTAGTCCACTCTCTTCTATAAGTGCAGATTTGACAGGCTCTTTGATGGAGCCATCATCCACAGCAATTACAAATACCTCTCTATCAAAAGTATTAGCAAGCTCGACAAAAAGTCTACTTGCAGCTTCAGTATCTTCATATATAGGCGTAACAACAATCAAATCTTTTGTAAATATATTACTCATATCTCAATAACCTTTTGGAAATATTTGATGGTCTCTTCTAGCCCCTCTTTTAATTCAATATGGGGCTTCCATCCCAACTCTTTATATGCCAAATCAATGATAGGCTGTCGCTGTAGTGGATCGTCTTGGGGGAGTGGCTGAAAAGTGATTCTGCTTTGGCTCCCTGTCAGAGAGATAATCTCTTGAGCCAGCTCCAACATGGTGAACTCTCTTGGGTTTCCTATATTGACAGGGCCCGTGAAGTTGTCATCTGATGCCATAAGTCGCATCATTCCATCGATCAAATCATCAACATAGCAGAAACTTCTACTCTGCTTGCCATCTCCATACATTGTGATATCTTCACCTTTGAGTGCTTGTACTATGAAGTTGCTTACTACTCTCCCATCATAGGGATCCATATTTGGACCATAGGTGTTAAATATTCGCATCACCTTGATACGCACTTCGTGTTGCCTATAGTAATCAAAAAAGAGTGTCTCAGCACAGCGTTTACCCTCATCGTAGCAAGCTCGAATACCTGTGGTGTTGACGGATCCTCTATAGCTCTCTGGCTGCGGATGTATCTCTGGATCACCATAGACTTCGCTTGTGCTTGCCTGCAGTATCTTGGCTTTGCATCGTTTCGCCAAGTCCAACATATTTATGGCTCCCATGACAGATGTTTTGGTTGTTTGTACAGGGTCAAACTGATAGTGTGGAGGTGAAGCAGGACAAGCTAGATTGTATATCTCATCCACCTCTAGTGATATAGGAAAAGTGACATCGTGGCGAATGAGTTCGAAGTAGTTATTGCTCAAGAGGTGCTCAATATTTTGTTTGTTCCCAGTAAAAAAGTTATCAAGGCATATCACTTCGTTCCCCTCTGTCAATACTCTCTCGCATAGATGCGAACCCAAAAATCCCGCCCCACCTGTAATAAGAACTCGCTTTTTCATTATTTCTCTCTTTCAATATTATACTCTGGCGTTACGCACTCTATCGGTAGTGGTGCTTTAGCTCCACTAAAATGTGACACAGGTTACACAAAAGATCGGTGAGGCTAAAGCCACACTCCCGATACTAGGATAAATAGTGACATATTTGTATAAAATGCGTAACATCAATTATACTTTCGTAATACTAACTCCCAAAAATAGCATTACACATCTTACTTGTTCTTTTGCTTCTACTCAAATAACCTCAATCGTCGCATAGAATGAGCATGCTCCTTATGAAAGTATTCAACTAGAAACAAAATGGTCAAGTCGTATATATGCTTTTATTATTTTACTGCCCTATACTGCTGTATTTCATCTCTTGAATTGAGTATGTCATCATTCGTGGGTCATTCCCTATTCTATGTGCTGGTGCATCTGTAGCGATAGTCATATTGTTTTCTCCTGGAGATAGATTTACGATTTCATCAATCTCTCTTTTTTCTCCAGCTTTTAGCTTAGCATGAAATATCTCTTTAGCGTTGATCCTAATACTTATGCCTCTATTGCTAAGAGTAGTGAGCCTAAAGCTTATGTGATACTTGTGAGGACTCTTGTAGTTGTTGGGTAGCATAAATGTTGCATCTCCACTACTCCAACCATGGCCTCCTTGTATACCTCTTTCCCAACCATAGAAACTGTTTGTATAGTACGGAAAGTAGACATTTCTATCCATATCGCTTGTATCCATATGATATACATGGCTACTCAAAAAACTATACTCGTCAATAATCTTGGCACCTCTTTTGGTCAAAAAAGAGATCATGTACTCCTCTTCATCGCTGTAAACATGGGCAAAGTAAAGCCAAACTCTTTTATCTAATGCGAGTAGTTCCCTATCGTACATTTCATTGTGATTTCTATAGACTGTTCCGACAGTTATTTTATGCTTGATAGGTATTATGTCTGAATCCTGATAGTACTTGTAGCATAAATATGCCATACTATAGATATAGAGACCCTCATTAGGCTTTATAGAGTTTTTGATCTTTATGATAGGAGATCTGTGATCTATCATCTGAAAAGGTATATGATTTTTCATTCCTATAAAAATAGGTAGCAATGGAACTAAGAGAACAAACAGTGGTATCTTAATTTTTTTTATTATCAATTCATAG
>WFMX01000109.1 GCA_015488875.1 Campylobacterota bacterium
GTAGAGAATCAATAATAACAAATTATAAGATAATAATCCTATATTTTTAGTAATAGTGGCAGATATTTGGATAAGCTTTTTGAATTTGTATATTTTGGGAAGTCTCCAACTATCGTATTGTGTCAGATTCTATCAACCCTTCCAAGCTCATCCAATCAGGAAATTTGCTATCATAAAATGGTTTTGTGACCAAGTCGAAGCTATCTATATCTTCATATATATTGACACACCAATCAAAATCTATCTCTCTGCTATCTAGTGCCTCCATGCTCAAAAGTGTGTCGTTGATGGCACCCAAACGGCTCGGTGCCACCAATATAGCTTTGGCATTTATGATCTTGATGAGATCTATCATCATAAACTTATCGGTTATGGGAACCATCAATCCACCTGCACCCTCTATGATAAGTAGATCACAGAGTTTTGACAGCTCATCTATCTTGTCTATGATTTTGTATATGTCAATGTTGCGATTTGTATCGGCACAAAAAGGTGCGGCGGGTAGGGGAAATGTATATGCAGTGATATCTTTTGGTGATAGTGGTAGAAAATCACTATTGTATAGTTTTGCAGTCGAGAGTAGGGCAACGGCATCTACAGGCATATTGACCACACCTGTCTCTATAGGCTTACATACACCTACTTTGATACCTTTTTGGGAGAGCTTCTCTATGAGTCTCAAAGTAGTGTGAGTTTTGCCTACATTTGTACCTGTAGCAGTGATAAAAAGTTTTTGCATTTGCAAATCCTTGAAATTTTTGTATAATATAGCTAAAAGTTTATTAGAGCAGTTGTAAAACTATTTGGAATTGGAGACTTTAATCCCGAACGAGATGAGATTCGAGCCATCGGTTCCTAATGTTGCAATGTATCTATCATAAAAAGGATAACCTTGCCAAATACAAGAGAAGATTTTGAAGTGTCACTAGAGACAAGAGAGCCTGAGATGTTCAGAGTACTTTTGCATAATGACGACTATACCAGTATGGATTTTGTAGTTGAGATACTCATGAGAATATTTCACAAAAATTTAGAAGATGCACAGATGATAATGATAAATATACATGAAAAGGGTAGGGCGGTATGTGGTGTTTATAGCCATGAGATAGCAGAGACCAAGGCAGAGCAGGTGAAGCAGCTAGCTAAGCAGAACGAGTTCCCACTACTAGCAACCATAGAAAAGGATGATTGATGATAAGTATAGCACTCAACGAAGTATTTAAAAATTCGATGCAATATGCCAAAGAGAATAGCCATGAGTATCTAACTATAGAGCATATATTTTGGTCTATACTCCAGAGCAACGAGGGACGATATACACTACAGACACTAGATGTAGATCCCGATAAGTTGAGTAGAGAGATAGTGGAGCATATAGAGACTAGTATACCCTCTATAGATGAGACTGTAGAGCCATTCGAGACCATGGCACTCTCAAAAGCTATAAATGATATGATGATACAGATACACAGCTCAGGACGCAAAGAGGCATCTATAGGTGATATGTTGGCATCTATATTTCTACAAGAGAACTCATATGCACTATACCTTATGAAGAAAGAGGGAATAGAGAGAGTTGATATATTGGAAGTGATCTCTCACCAAAATATGGATAATATCACTGTAGAAGATAAAAAATCAGAAGAGACTATGCTAGAGCAATTCACTATAGAGCTAGTAGAACTCTCCAAGAGTGGCAAGATAGATCCAGTCATAGGTAGAGATAGTGAGATAGAGAGGGTGATGCAGACACTATGTCGTAGGAAGAAAAACAATCCACTACTAGTAGGCGAACCAGGTGTCGGCAAGACAGCCATAGCAGAGGGTTTGGCTCTACAGATATCGGAGGGGAAAGTGCCAGAGGTTTTGAAAGAGTCACAGATATTTGCATTAGACATGGGGTCACTTGTGGCAGGTACCAAGTATCGTGGGGATTTTGAGAAGAGACTCAAGGGGATACTGACAGAGCTGAAGCAGATAGATAATGCTATCATGTTCATAGATGAGATACACACGATGGTGGGAGCAGGAAGTACTAGCGGTGGTAGTATGGATGCTGCCAATATACTCAAGCCAGCACTAGCAAGAGGAGATATCAAGTGCATAGGGGCTACTACTTTTGCAGAGTATCGCAACTTTTTTGACAAAGATAAGGCTCTATCGCGGAGATTTGCCAAGATAGATGTAGATGAGCCATCTGTAGAGGATACTATGTTGATACTACAGGGTATCAAACATAAGTATGAGGATTATCACTCTATCAAGTTCAGTGACAAGTCACTCCAGAGGGCGATCGACCTATCTGTCAAGTATTTACATGATAAATTTTTGCCCGATAAAGCTATGGATATCATAGATGAGGTGGGGGCTCACTTCATGCTCAGGGCTCAAGAGGGAGTGATCATAACACCAAAAGATATAGATGAGAGTGTATCCAAAATGCTCAAACTCCCATCTACTGTGATAGGTCAAGAGGATACAGCAAAGCTAGAGACCCTCAAGTCCGATCTAGGCTCCAAGATAGTAGGGCAGAAGCAGGCTATCGTAGAGATAGAGAGAGCCATCAAGAGATCATACGCAGGACTCAACAAAGCCAATACTCCCATAGGTAGTTTTCTCTTTGTGGGTCCTACAGGGGTAGGTAAGACTGCACTAGCTATGGAGCTAGCCGATACTATGCATGTCCACTTCGAGAGACTCGATATGAGTGAGTATATGGAGAAGCACTCTATCAGTAGGCTCATAGGCGCACCTCCAGGGTATGTAGGGTTTGAACAGGGCGGACTGCTCACAGATATGATAAAAAAACATCCACATACGATACTCCTACTAGATGAGATAGAGAAGGCTCATCCAGATATCATGAATATACTACTCCAAGTGATGGATGGGGCGAAGTTGACCGACAACAACGGTATGGTGAGTGATTTTAAAAATGTAATACTCATCATGACTTCAAACATAGGTACAAAAGAGGCAAATGTGATGGGCTTCACCAAGGACAATTCAGGCAAAACAGAAAATGCCCTCAAAGAGTTTTTTACGCCTGAGTTTAGGAACCGTCTGAGTGCAACCGTTCATTTCAATCCGCTATCCATAGATGATTTGACTATCATCGTAGGTCATGAAGCGAAGAGACTAAATAGACAGATGAGTGAGAAAAAGATCGAAATCAAACTGACAAAAGGGGCAAAGAGATATCTTGCCAAAGAGGGATATGATGAGAGATATGGAGCGAGACATATAGCCAGAGTCATAGATGAGAAGGTGAAAGAGGCTTTGGTGGATGAGATATTGTTTGGCTCGCTGACCAAGGGTGGCAGTGTAAAGGTGAGTTTCAAAAATGAGAAATTAATATTTAGTTTTCAGGCTAGATAGTGGCATCTATATTTGATGAGGATTGTCTCATACCTCCATTGAGGCAAGATCTCATATTTCCAAATCCACGCTATGCAGCCTCTGAAGGTCTACTAGCTTTTGGTGGTGATCTATCGCCAAATCGACTACTCACAGCATACCGCAAAGGTATATTTCCGTGGTATAGTGAAGATGACCCTATACTCTGGTGGTCGCCTGACCCTAGATCTGTGCTATATCCCAAAGATTTCAAACTCTCCAAATCATTCAGGAGGGTACTGAAAAACGGCGGCTTTACAGTCAAGTTTGACCATGCATTTGAAGAGGTGATAGAGTATTGCAGTAAAGTACCACGAGAGGGACAGAACGGCACTTGGCTACTAGATGAGATGAGAGAGGCGTATATAGAGCTTCATCACATGGGTTATGCACATAGCGTAGAGGTCTATTTGGATGACAGGCTGGTGGGTGGACTATATGGTCTATCTATGGGCAAGGCATTTTTTGGCGAATCTATGTTTTCACTCATAAGCAATAGCTCCAAAGTAGCATTCAAAGCACTCAGTGACACTCTCGATAGTAGGGGATATGACTTTATAGATTGTCAAGTACGCAATGACCACTTGGTAAGTTTGGGTGCTATAGATATACCACGAGATATATTTTTGGATGAGTTGGATGATTCGCTAAAAAAATCTAGTGATATTGGCTCATGGAGAGATTGGGAGTGGAGCTAGGCTGTCAAAAATGGCTAGATAAGCCTATATGTTATTTCTTATTTCAATTATTAAATATGGTGGTAGTGAGGGTCTGGGTGTAGCCTGTCGAAAAACAGCCAGATAAGCTCATATCTCATTCCTTATTTTTGGATGGTGAAAATGGTATGGGTCTAACAATTAGGGGACATTGGTTTCGTGAGCGAAGCGAACGGAAGCTGTGTCCTCGTATAGAAATTGTTCGATCTCGGCTGAGATATGTAGCCGAGGTCTGGTGATTTGTGATGCATTCCGCTACACTCCACACATCACAAATCACCAGACCCCTATCGTTCCAAATCACCTTTAGCTCGTTCCCATCCGTCCTCGGCAACGCATGACCCCGACTGTAGCATGACCCCGACTGTAGCATAGCCCTGTTTCAGCCGAGGTCAGATGTTGACTGTTTCATTCGCTTTGCTCACAAAACACTCAACTTCAGACCCCTACCACTCTCTCAAATTCGTTATTTTATTGGCATTACCGAGGATGGATGGGAACGAGCTACAAATAAATAAACATAATATATAATAAACAAAAAGTTAGCTAACATATAAAACAACTACCAACCAAATACAAGGAGTCATCTATGAAGCCACATAGAAAACCATCCCAAAAGCCATCCATCAAAACATATCTACTATCAGCACTACTCACAACTACTCTACTACTAGCAAACAAATCACAGAGTACAACGACACAAGAGATACTCCCATCTATACTATCAAGTAGCACAGAGATAGAGCTGCTACAACCTATAACTATACAGCCAAATGACCCACTCTATACTCCACAACTTATCAATATCCAAAACTGTACAACAAAGAAAAAGAAGAAGCGAGTGGAGTGTAGCTATGTCAATGACTCACCAGAGCCACTAGCAGAGTTCACATTCCAAGCAACTACCAATAGCTCTACTCAGAGTATCACAAAAAGCAAAACATTCAAAGATACAAACCTCCCTTCTCTCACTATAGAAAAACCTAAACTTACGCTCACATTTAAAGCACCCAAAAACAGAGATGGCAAAAGAGTACAACATATAGGAGCTATAGAGGATAGTAGTAGAGTGAGTACCTATATATTTCATAGAGGTGACTACTATATAGACTCTCTAAAGATAGAGAGTCAAGCAAAAAACAAAAATGACCTCTTTACCCTCAAGACCAAAGGCAAAGTGAGGATATTTCTAAACCAAGACTCCCACATCATCAAGAGAGATGATGAGTATAAAAAGAGAGCATATATAGAGTTAAACTATAAAAAGAACCCAAGTAACCTAATCATCCTCTCAAAAAACAATCTCACCATAGATGCCTCAAGGAGACTCAAAGCACATAGTATCATATATAGCTATAGTGACCTCACTATCATCTCCAACAAAAACTCCACCATCAAAGGAGTCATACATGCCAATGGTGCTCTATCTATAGGTAAAGAGATAGCAAAACACTGGAAACAAAAAAGAGCTGGGGAGTTTGTTTATGATGGTGGGGCGGTGAGGAGACTCAACTTAGAGTTTGATATAGGAGAGTCTACGGATAGCGTAGCTCCTGTCATCACCCTAAACGGAGACTCCAACACAACACTACTCCAAGATGAAGCTTATGAAGAGTTGGGGGCTACTGCTATAGATGATATAGATGGGAATGTATCTGTAGAGATAAGCGGAGAGGTAGATAGCTCTACTGTGGGAAGTTATACCATTACCTATAGTGCTACGGATAGTAGTGGCAATCTCAGTAGGGTGAGTAGAGTGGTGGATGTGAAAGAGCAGCCAAACCATATCAAAACCCTCACTCTCTCGTCTACTCAAAAACACTTCACTAGAAAAAGGGTAGCCTATAAAGATAGATACTATTTTGAGCCTATATATACCTCTCTAAAGGTAATAGCTAAATATGATAATGAAGAGAGTGAAGAGGTGACAGATAGAGTAAGCTGGAACAATAGCAACAGTCGAGTAGTAACACATAATGGTAGCAGAGTTATGATTGCAAAAAAAGGAGATTATAACTTCA
>WFMX01000110.1 GCA_015488875.1 Campylobacterota bacterium
CTATAAGCATGTCAAACCCCTTAATACATTTAAAACAGAATCATTTATTGGTTGCTCTTTTTATTACAAAGATAAACCAACATCTATGCTATTAGAAAATTCAGAAGAATCAGAGCAAGACTTACACTCTATTATCAACAATAAAATAGGTCAAAATATAAATATTAAACGAATATTGAGATTTTATGATGGTAATGTTATCTATATAATAAAACCTAAACAGTATCGTTTTTGGTTAAAGTCTATTGCTGTAAGAGATGCTGATGAAACATTTGCAGATTTGATTCAAATGGGATACTAATTTGTTAAGTGATAATAAACCAAGCACCGTATCTTCAAGGCTTGAAAACTGGGAAGATAAAGCCTCCATATCTCGAGTAATTTCTTTAATAGAAGAGAATTTGGATCTATTTAAAGAAAGATATAGTATTTCTACAAATGAAACAGATTTAAATCAAAATTTTGCTCTTTGCATGAACAGTAGGGCAAAAGATGAGTTGTTTACGCTTAGCAATGAGTATAAAGATATTATTAAAGCAACACCTCATAAAGTAGATTTTGGTATTGTTCCTGACGGAGAGACAGATGCCTTCTTTGTTCTAGAAGCAAAAAGATTAGATACTACTCTAGGCAAAGCTAGAAAAAAAGAGTATATTATCGGTAAATTAGGTGGAATTGAGCGATTTAAAAATCAAAAACATGGTGGAGAATTAACTCATGTTGGTATGATAGGTTATATGCAAACAGATGATTTTGATACTTGGTTTGCTAAAATAAATAGTTGGATAGATGAAGAGATTAAAGCTCCAGCTTCAATTGAATTGACTTGGGAAGAAAAAGATAAATTAAAATCTGACAAAGAATCTAAGCTATTCAATACTTATTTATCTCAACACCAATGCAAAACTAAAGATATATCCATGTATCATATTTGGATAAATTTGATATAACCTGGATTCACATTACAAAAAGGTAAAACAGATGAAAAACATCATAGAGAATTTTCGTAGAGAGCCTCTGCTAGAGTCAAGCTTCATAGAGGCATCACTTGTAAGATACAGACAAAACGGCATAGATAAGGATTGGGAGGTAGTCAGGGCTAACGATAGTGTGGCTATATTGATATACCACAGAGATAGAGATGCTTTTGTATTGGTGAAGCAGTTTAGACCAGCGGTATATATGACCAATCAAAACGGAATGACTGTCGAGCTATGTGCAGGCATCATAGACAAAGAGCTTTCACTAGAGCAGATAGCCCTAGAGGAGGTAGAAGAAGAGTGTGGATATAGAGCAACTGTAGAGTCGATAGAGAGGATCACGACATTTTACAACTCAGTAGGCTTCGCAGGTAGCATACAGACTCTATATTTCGTAGAGGTAGATGAGAGTATGAGAGTCTCTGATGGCGGTGGTGTAGATGGCGAAGTGATAGAGGTGATAGAGCTACCTGTATCTGAAGCTAGGGAGATGATATTTGATGAGTCCATAGCCAAGACCCCAGGACTTGCATATGCGTTTATGTGGTTTTTTGAGCAGAGTAGATGATAGATATACTATTTTATATCAAGAAGACTATCACATTTTTCATAGAGCCATTAGGCTTTGTCATCACTACTGCCATCATAGGACTATACCTCATGCATAGGGGCAGATATAGAGGATCAAAGATACTCTTGAGCATCTCTCTGGGTTCTCTCCTCCTCTTCTCTTATCCGCCATTTGCAAATCTATTGGTGACAAATCTGGAAGATAAATACCAAAAGTATGATGATACTAAAGCGGTCAAATATATACAGGTCCTAGGGGCAGGACATACTACTGACCCATCTCAGCCACTCTCGTCACAGATCAGCAATGCAGGACTCAAGAGGGATCTAGAGGGTATACTGCTCCATAGTAGCTTGAAAGGTTCCAAGATTTTATTTGCAGGATATGAGGGATATAGCGATATTCCCATCTCCACTATGAATAGTAGACTGGCCATAGCTTTAGGCGTGAAGGTAGAAGATATCATCCAAAACCCAAAACCAAAAGATACTAAAGAGGAGGCTATGTTTGCCAAATCTATAGTGGGAGAGGAGTCATTCATATTGGTGACATCTGCTACTCACATGCCAAGGGCTATGATGATATATGAGAGTATGGGTATGCATCCTATAGCCGCACCTACAGACTTCGTCAAAGGCGAACGCTACGAGCTACTAGCCGCTCCAAGTATAGTAGCTCTCTACAAAACAAAGAGAGCCATACATGAGTATGTGGGTATACTGTGGAGTAATTTGTTAACTGCTTTATAGGCTACTCTCTATCAAAAACATAAGCATACATAGGCATATTCGCTTGAAGCTATCATCTATATGTGCTTAGTCTCCTGCTTGGGTGACTATAAAGCCTCATACTCTTATAGTCATATAACATTAAGTGACATATAGTCCGTGGTTAAATTGTCTTCTTTTCTGTACTATACGATTATGAATAGAGACATTGAATTAACAAAACTAGCAGAACGAATCAAAAGTGTTCGATTAGAGAAAAAGATTTCGCAAGAAGCCTTAGCACATAAATGTGATTTTGATAGAACCTATATCTCTTTGCTTGAACGAGCAAGAAGAAACCCAACCTATTTTAATCTTATTCGTCTTTGTGAAGGACTTGAAATTTCAATAGCTGAACTGCTAAAAGGACTCTGATATGAATGCAAAATGGAAAGAGTTTGAACTCTCTGCAAGAAAGTTTTTAAATAGCTATTTTACAGAGTTTACTTTTAAAAATCTTGGAAAGAGTGACTCGACGGTTCCTGATATAAAAGTCTACACAAAAGAAGGAAAATTTCTAACTCAAATTGAAGCCAAATACTCTCCCTCTCA
>WFMX01000111.1 GCA_015488875.1 Campylobacterota bacterium
ATGTAATGGTAGATATTGAGAGTGAAAAAACAACTCTTGAAAATAGACATACTAAGCTTGTTAATTACTTCAAATCAGTGAAGAAGAACAGAGAAACGCAGAGAGATGATTTTATACTTCAAGCTATAAACTACTTAGAGCCACAAGATATAAAAGATAAGTTCAAAGAGCTTGTAAGCGATTTTAATAAGTCTATGAATATAGTGCTTCCAGATGCTTTTGCTTCAAAGTATGATTATGATTTTAAGCTATACAATGAAATAAAAATGATGGTTAGAGATACCAAAGAGAAAATCACTCGTGAAGATAGTAAGAAGCTACAAATGATTTTAGATGAACACCTTAGAGCTAATGGGATTGAATACCTACTTGAAGAAGCTATTGATATAACTGATTATAAGAAGTTTCAAGAAGCACTTACAAGAGAGGGAAAACATAACCCACTTGATAAAGCAAAAGCAATCATAAAAGCTAATGAGGAAGAGAACCCAGAATTAGCACTTGAACTTTCAGAACTATTGGAGAAAAAACTAATTGATGCTAAGATTGATAGAAAACAAGCTGTTATAGATTTATTTAGTGATATGGAAGAAATAATCAATCGCCATAAAAATAGATATAGTAGTGTTGGTTTAAGTGATGAGAAACACCTTGTAGTATATGACATAATAAAAGATATGAGTGAAGAAGCAGATAAACTCACACTTGAAATATTTGATACATTAAAAGAAGAGCTAAAAACTCCTGCTATACTTATTCAAAGTGATGCTCAAAAAGATATGAGAAACTCTATCAAGCCATTACTTTCTAAATATGGAGTGGGTAGAAAAATGTCAAAAGATATAATTGCTAAGTTGGTAGAAACATTTGTATAGTGTAGAGTATGGCACTAAAAGTATTCTGTTTGATATAGAGCGAAAAACAAGTCTCAAAAATACCTATATCAATGTTGATACCGATGGGGTGCTTGTAAAAACAAACGATACCACCAGCATAGAAGATATTAATAAGATGGTTCGTAATAAATCTGCTTGGATAAGTAAAAAACTTGAAATTTTCAAAGCAGTAGCTGTTAATCGTGATATAAGCACTGGTTCAAGGCTTTATTATATGGGTAAAAGCTACTATCTTGAAATGTTTCAAGAAAATAGTGCTGATACTATCACGATAAACTTCACGCATTCTAAGTTTCATATAACCACCCCACCCAAATATAAAGTGAGTGGGCTTAATGAAGCAATAGAAAACTTCTACAAGCAAAAGGCAATAGAAAAAATAATACCACTAACAAAAAAGTGGGCTAAAATAATGAATGTTAAGCCTGAGCATATCAGTTTTAGATACTCAAAAAAAAGATGGGGTTCGTGTAGCTCAACAAATCGTATCTCATTTAACTACCACCTTGTAAAACTCTCTTCTTCATTAATTGAGTATGTTGTTATACACGAATTAGCTCATATAACTTTTGAAAACCACTCTAAGGATTTTTGGAAATTGGTTCATAAGCACTTGCCAGACTATAAAATTAAAGAAGAAAAAATCAGAGTGTTTGAGAAGCTTATTTGAGCAATCTATTTGCTTTCACTGCTCAACCAAGGTATTAGCCTCTCTACTTGTAGACCCATAGCGGTAGATTCATAACCTACAGACGACAATATATATCTCTTGCAAAAACCCTCCACCATACATCCACCAGCTTTGCCTTTCCATTTACCACTTTTTAAATATCTATCCAAATCGTCATCGTCAAAAAGGCTAAAGTCGTAATGTGTAGCTGAAGTATCACTCAATAGTAGATTTTTGCTCTTGTAGTGTAGGGAAGAGATGATAGATATCTTTGAGCCACTTTGTCTCATCAAAAGTTCTCTAGCTTCATCGACATCTTTGGCTTTTCTGAGTATTGTTCCATCTGCTGTAGATATGACACTATCGGCACAAAGCAGAGCTGTCTCTGTGCCAAACTCTCTAATGCTAGCCTCCATCTTGCCTTTGCTTGCTTGATATACGAACTCTCTAGCTACAGTAGTAGCTATTTGATCCTCATCATAATCAGGACTCATTTGTATATACTCTATGCCAAATTTATCTAAAAGTTTGGATCTAGAAGTGGATTTAGAGCATAGATATATCATCAAAAGCCTCTAAGAGTGATACCCAACCATAGGGCTAATATACCTAGTGTGATATTGATAGGTAGTAGTAGGTTTGGTATGAGCTTTACTGACTCTTTGGCACCTGCCATATCACCACTATCATATAGCTTTTGGGCTTTTGCCCTCTTGAAGTACATATAGCTAAAGTTTGCTACCATTACTATCCATACTACCTCTTTGATGTGTATGATCTGATATGTGGCATATGCACTTTGTGATATGATTTCACCTGTCGGACTTACTGCTGAAGCTCTAAAGCCTAGCCCTACAGACATAAATATAGCCGTGATGATAATGAGCAAGATAAAAGGTATCACAAAATGAAAAAACTTAGCAGTAATAGCTAGTGTTTTACCTAATTTTACTTTGGGGTCGTCTATAGATTGTAGTGCTGGATGTACAGCAAATCTGATAGCCATCATTCCTCCTACCCATATAAATGCACTCAACACATGCAAAAATATGATCTCATGTGCAAAAGTACCAAAGCTTTCTATTAACCAACTCTTCATCTGTGTATTCTCCTGATTTTAATTTTGTCGACATTGTAACTGATGGGAGTTGATAGCCTACTTTTTAAATCAATTTAGTTATAATCACATCAAGAAGTCTAAAAAATTTTATGGAGATATGATGAGCTATAGTCCTAATGAGATAGAAAAAAAATGGCAAGATATATGGGAAGAAGAGAGAGCTTTTGAGCCTGATGAGGGATTGGATAGAGAGAAAAAATATATACTAAGTATGTTTCCTTTCCCATCTGGGCGACTACATATGGGTCATGTCCGCAACTACGCCATTGGTGATGCATTGGCACGATACTATCGCAAACAAAACTTCAATGTCCTCCACCCCATAGGCTGGGATGCTTTTGGTATGCCTGCTGAGAATGCAGCTATCAAACATGGCAGACACCCTAAGGATTGGACTTACTCCAATATAGACTATATGAGAGGCGAACTAAACTCTCTAGGTTTTTCATTTTCTAAAAGTAGGGAGTTTGCTACCTGTGATCCGCTATATACCAAGTGGGAGCAGGAGTTTATCATCAAGATGTTTGAAGATGGACTTCTATATAGAGAGTCTACGACAGTAAACTGGTGTCAAGAGTGCCATACAGTATTGGCAAATGAGCAGGTAGAAGAGGGGTGTTGCTGGAGATGCAACAATGAAGTCCAACTCAAAGAGATGCCAGGTTATTATCTAAACATCATCAAGTATGCAGATGAGTTGCTCAAAGATTTGGAACTACTAGAGGGCAAATGGCCAGCACAGGTACTCACTATGCAGAAAAATTGGATAGGTAAATCGCAAGGATTGGAGTTTGACCTTGAGCTTACAGATGAGTCAAAAGCCAAATTGGGTGGCAACTTTGAGAAGTTTAGTGTCTTTACCACTCGCCCTGATACTATCTACGGTGTGACATATAGTGCTTTGGCTCCAGAACACCCTATCACCAAATACCTCATAGACAATTCACTTATAGATGAGAGTATAGCCCAAAAGATAACTGATATATCCAATATGACAGAGATAGAGAGGGCAAAAGAGGGCAAAGAGGGCTATGATCTAGGTATAAAAGTCCTCCATCCACTCACAGGAGAGAGTATACCTGTATGGTGTGCCAACTTTGTATTGGCATCGTATGGTGGTGGTGCTGTGATGAGTGTGCCGTCGCATGATGAGAGGGATTTTGAGTTTGCTATCAAATATGGACTACCTATCAAGAGAGTCATAAAGGGTGGAGAGCTACCATATACTGGTGATGGAGAGTTGAAGGGTTCTGCAGAGTTCAATGGCATGCCAAATGTGCAAGCAAAAGCCAAAATCATAGAGCTATTTGAAGCAAAGAAGATAGGCAGAGGCACTACCAATTTCAAGCTACGCAACTGGGGTATAAGCCGTCAGAGATATTGGGGAGCTCCTATACCTTTGGTACATTGCGATAGCTGTGGATTGGTATCTGAAAATATAGAAAATCTGCCCATATCTCTACCAGAAGATGTAGAGATCACAGGCGAGGGCAATCCCCTAGAGAAGCACCCCAAATGGAAAGAGTGCAAATGTCCCAAATGTGGAGGAGATGCTACTCGTGAGTGTGATACGCTAGATACATTTGTGCAGTCGAGCTGGTATCATCTACGATACGCTACAGACCCAAAAAAGTGGGATAGCGTAGGTATAGATAGAAAAGAGGCTAACTATTGGCTAGGAGTAGATCAATATATAGGTGGTATAGAGCATGCCATACTCCATCTGCTCTATGCTAGATTTTTCACCAAAGTGTTGAGAGATTATGGATATTGTGATATAGATGAGCCGTTTGAGAGACTGCTCACTCAAGGTATGGTACTCAAAGATGGAACAAAGATGAGCAAATCCATAGGCAATACAGTAGACCCAGATGAACTGATAGCCAAGTATGGAGCAGATACTGCACGACTATTTGTGCTATTTGCTGCACCTCCACAAAAAGAGCTAGAGTGGAATGATAGTGCAGTGGAGGGGGCTTTTAGGTTTCTCAAAAAGATATATGACCGCAAAGATAGAGTGACAAGCTCATCTATGCCTACTATAGATCACTCTAGTTTGGATAGTAACTCTAAATTGGCTAGAGCCAAAGTCTATGATGCCTTACAGAAATCTACGGCAGTATATACCAAGACTTTCGCATTCAACACACTCATAGCGGCTTGTATGGAAGCTATGAATGCACTAGACAAACAGCAAGATGAAGATGTATGGAGCGAGGGGATATATATCATACTTCACCTACTCGAACCTATAGCACCTCATATTGCGTCAGAACTAAGCGATGAACTTTTCGCTAGAGAAAATCTATCTAAGGGCATAGAGGTGTTAGATGAAGTATTTGTGCAAGATAGCATCACACTAGCACTCACTATCAATGGTAAAAAGAGAAGCGAAATAGTAGTATTACCAGATGCTAGCAAGGAAGAGATACTCACTATAGCCAAAGAGGCAGGAGCTAAGTGGCTAGAGGGTATGAGTATCATCAAGGAGATAGTAGTTCCAAATAAATTGGTCAATTTGGTGGTTAAGCCTGAGTAGGAAGTTTGAAGTTTGAAGTTTGAAGTTTGTAAAAAAATAAAAAAGGATAGAGATGAAAAGAGTACTATTAGCAATATCGTTACTTGTATTGATAGGATGTGGGTATAAGCCCTCGGCACACTATGTCAAGAGTGTATTTGAGGATAGTGTATATGTAGATGTGAAAGTCGACACAGCAGAGCCAGAGAATGCAGTGTATGTGAAAGATGCTCTGCATCGTATGGTAGTCACTAGATTTAAAGGCAAGTTGGTACCTAAAGATCAGGCAGATAGTATCATAGAGGCTTCGTATGATGGTACAAACTTTGTACCTATCAGTTATGACGAGAACGGATACATCACTAGATATCGTGTAATTGTCAGAATGAAATTTAAGATCAACACTAAAAAAGTAGAACACGGCAAAACAAAAAACATTGCACTTAGCAAATCCATTACTGCTTATGTAGAAGAGGATATCCATGCTAGCTCTAGCCTCTCATCATCTCTTAGGATATTGGCGATTCGTAAAGGTATGGAGAATGCACTCGATCAGTTCTTGGCATATGTTGCTGCACAGGGTGTGATAAATGAGTCCAAGAAAAAAGAGTTAAAAGAGACAAAGAGTAGCAATTAGTGCAAGCTACACCCTTTGTGATCTATATAGAGGAGAAGCCTCTATACTACAAGGAGATAGACCATAAGCGTATCAAGATAGCTTATGGTCTACTCAAACCACATATCAAACACCCAAAAACCATACATATAGTAGGTACAAATGGCAAAGGCTCTACAGGTCGTATGCTAGCCCACCTTGCATATCATAGCGGTATCAGTGTGGGACACTTCTCCTCGCCACACATATCTAAGTTCAATGAGCGGATATGGATAGATGGAGCAGATAGCAGTGATGAGGTACTAGAGATGGCTCATCAAAAACTCTACCCTATCATAGGCTCAAAGATGAGTGACTCTCTTAGCTATTTTGAATATACGACACTACTAGCCTTAGTAGCTTTTGAAGATGTAAATCTGATAGTGCTAGAGGCAGGATTGGGAGGTGAATATGATGCTACTAGCGTAGTCGACAAGGAGCTGAGTATCATCACGCCCATAGGTATAGATCATCAAGCCTTTCTAGGTGACACTATAGATGAGATAGCCACTACGAAGATACGAAGTGTAGAGAGTAGGGTGCTTTTGGCTCCGCAACCATACCCAATCGTAGTCGATATAGCCCATCAAATTACTCAACAAAAAAGTGCAAAACTATATCTATCGTCCACTCAGCCATCTCTACATAGAGATGCAATAGAGAGTATCGCCACAGAGAAAAGTTGGGGCAGATATCTCATAGAAAATGCCATAGTGGCTACTCAGGCATTGGATATACTCTCTATAGATTACAAGATATTAGATTTGAGATCAGTAGAACTCTTTGGTAGATACTACCCCATAGCTCCAAATATACGCATAGATGTAGGACACAACCCACTAGCCGCCAAGGCTATAGTAGATTCGCTAGAGAATCGTGTAG